>DURG01000045.1 GCA_012837465.1 Propionibacterium sp.
AGGTGGTGGCCCGGCGTCGTGTACTGCACGGTTTCGGCGGCGTTCGCGGCCTGCGGAGACACCACGGCAAGGCCGAGGCCGACCAGGGCGGCAGCCCCGAGGGAGAGGATTTTCTTCAGCATGGAGGGGGGTTCCTTTCGAAGTAGCTTGACGACGTTAACATTCCCGCTGCCCATTTTCCAAAGAAACTCTCAGGAATCCCTTCAGGATTGGTTGAGATTCGTGATGCCACAAGGCCTTTCGCCGGTGATTCCAGCGGAACTGGCTGAGAACTCTCAGCTTGAAGTGAGCGACTTGCGCCTACCCCGGTGGGCGGCCAGCCGCGACGATAATCTGGCCGGATACGGAAGGATCACCCCATGCGCATCAGCGTTCCCCGCGAGGTCAAGAACAACGAGCATCGAGTCGCCGTCACCCCGGTGGGCGTGCAGGAACTCACCCAGCGGGGGCACGAGGTCATCGTGGAGGCCGGCGCCGGGGTCGGCTCCACGTTCGACGACGACGACTACCGCGAGGCCGGCGCCACCGTCGTCGACGATGCGGCCAAGGTGTGGGAGGACGCCGAGCTGGTCCTGAAGGTCAAGGAACCCATCGAGGAGGAGTACGGCTACCTGCGCGAGGGCCTCACGGTCTTCACGTACCTGCACCTTGCGGCCGACGAGCCACTGGTCGACGCGCTGCTGGGGTCGGGCTGCACGTCGATCGCCTACGAGACGGTGCAGGAGCCTTCGGGCCTGCTGCCGCTGCTCTACCCCATGAGCGAGGTCGCGGGCTGCCTCGCACCCCAGTTGGGCGCCCACCACCTGATGAAGAAGCAGGGCGGCCGTGGTGTGTTGATGGGCGGCGTCGCCGGCGTGCCGAACGCCAACGTGCTGGTGCTCGGCGGCGGCACTGCAGGACAGAACGCCGTCAACATCGCGCTGGGCATGAACGCCGACGTGACCGTGCTCGACACCGACATCGACAAGCTCCGCCAGGCCTACTGGCGCTGGGAGAACCGGGTGCGCGGCCTGCGCTCGTCGGAGCAGACCATCCGCGAACTGCTGCCCGAGGCCGACCTCGTGATCGGCACCGTGCTCATCCCCGGCGGCCGCACGCCCGAACTGGTGACCAACGAGATGGTCGCCACCATGAAGCCCGGCTCCGTACTCGTCGACGTGTCGATCGACCAGGGCGGCTGCTTCCAGGATTCGCGCCCCACCACGCACGACGCCCCCACCTTCCAGGTGCACGGCTCCCTCTTCTACTGCGTGGGCAACATGCCCGCCCTGGTGCCCACGACATCGACCTGGGCGCTGACGAACGCCACCCTCCCCTACGTGCAGCAGATCGCGGAGCACGGGTGGCGTGAGGCGATGGAAGCAAATGTGGCGCTGTCGAAGGGGCTGGCCACGCACGCCGGCAAGCTCGTCTCGCGTCCGGTGGCCGAGGCTTTCGGCCGCGAGTGGACGCCCCTCGACGACGTCCTGAACGCTGGTTGAGCCGGGGCGTCCGTGCTCGCTGAGCCCTGAGCGTGTCGCGTCCGAGGTACGAGGACCGCGACACGTCGAAGGGTGCCCGCAGCCTGTCGAGTTGCTGAACCAGCCAGCGCCCGCCGCGATCGGGGAGCTGCGGGGCACGAGCCTGATCCTTGCTGCCGTCGAGCGACGTTGCGCCCGGCGCTGAACGGGCTCAAAAAGACAGCTCGCGCCCTGCACTCCCCGGCCACGGCTCTGACCATTCAGGCGTACTCGCGGTGAGCGCCACAACCTTGCTTCGCTGGGCGCCGTCGCGGCCGGGTTCGGGGTGCTCCGCGCTCCTCTCAACGACAAATCCACCACTCTGTTTCGGGCCGCCTCCCAGTGGTGGATCTATCGGCGAACTCACCCAGAAATCGACCACTGGAACGCCACGCCCGCCAGACTGGTCGAAGTTGCGTCCTTGCCGAGGCGGTAGCTGCCCTGCCCAGAGAAAGCACCCAGCCGCCTTGAGCCGACAACGGGCGACCCCCGACGGCCGTGGCCCAGGTTGCAACCGAACTCACCGGGTTTCGACACGCTCGCGATCCTCGCAAGCCCGAATGCGAACCGCTCAACCAACGGCGGATGCGGACGGCTCAGCCAGCGTTGAGGAAGGGGGCGACCGCGTCCTTCGGGCGGCCGATGATCGCCTGGTCCGGGCGGATCAGCACCGGGCGCTGGGCGAGCTCGGGGCGTTCGGCGAGCACCTTCGCCACCTGCTGCGCCGTTTCGACGTCGGAGTCCTTCAGGCCGCTGCGGTCGAAGTTCGGGTCGCGGCGCACGAGGTCGGTCGGGTCGCCACCCAGCTTCGCGAGCACCTCCAACCACTCCTCCTCGGTCAACGGCTCCTTGAGGTAGTTGCGCACCGTCAGGCTCAGCGACGACGCTTGCGCGGACTCGAGGGCGGCGCGCGACGTCGAGCAGCGCGGGTTGTGCAGGATGGTCAGCTCGTCCTTCATGAACCCTTTCTACCCCGCCCCGCCCCCGGTGCGGTAACGATCCGGTTGCGATTGTCGACGCCCGCTCGGCGCGCGACCGGCCGCCCAGCAGACTTGGCCCATGAGATTCCGGTCCCTGCTGGCGGCGTGTGCTCTCCTGCTGGGCGTGGCCGCCGTCAACTGGCAGCAGGCGCCGCCGGCGTTCGCGTGCAGTTGCGTCATCATGACCACCGCCGAGCAGGCCGACGCGGCCGAACTTGTGGCGGAGGGCGTCGTCGTGGGCGTGGACCGGCCAGCGAACCCGTCCAGCTCGGCAGACGACGTGACCTACACCGTCGAGCTCACTCGGATCTGGAAGGGTCCCGACGCCCAGCACGTCGCGGTGCTGTCCGCCCTCGACAGTGCCTCGTGCGGCATCTCAGGCATCGAGGAGGGCGCCGTCATCGCGCTGTTCGCCAACCAGGACGGCGAGGCCTGGCGCTCCACCCTGTGCGACGGCACCCGACCCATGGACGACGCGGCCGCCGCGGACCTCACCGCCGCCCTGGGCGAGCCGGTGAAGGTGAACCCAACCGCTTCGACCCCGGTGCCCACCCCAGAGGGGCCCGACGAGCAGTCGAACCTCCCCTACATCGGGCTGGGCGTTGCGGGGGTCGCTCTCGTGGTGCTGGCTGTCCTCGCGTGGATGAGGCGACGCCCCTGCGACGGGGCTTGATCTCGAAGCCCCCGCAGTATCGCTCCGGAAACGGAGCAGCCAATGTGGATAATCCACATTGGCTGCTCTGTTCTTGCAGGGGTTCTGCGTCAGGTCCGGGTGTCGACCGGGGGTGGAGCCGTCCAGCGTTGCTTGAGCCAGAGCCAGCCGCGCCGAATCTTCGACATCAGGGCCAGTGCGAGCCAGATCATGAGCGCCAGCAGGATGGCGGCGATGATGGCCGCGGCGATCGGGAACAGCACGGCAAGGGTGGTCACGCCCACCACGCCGATGTCGCCCGCCACGGAGGCGCCGACGTTCGACACGGGCTCCGGGGAGGTGTTCACGGCGAGCCGGATGCCGGCCTTCGACAGGTGGCTGAGCAGCGCGGTCACGCCACCGACGGCGGCGAGCGCGATCGTCAGGAGGTCGCCCTGCGCGCCCGCGATCAGCGCGCCGATGACGGCGCCGGCGATGGGCCGGATGACGGTGGAGGGCACGTCCCAGACGGAGTCGACGACGGGCACCTTGTCGGCGACGACCTCGACGAGCGCCAGGATGCCCATGATGATCAGCACGTCCGTGCGCTGGAAGCCCTCGGGCACGCCGCCGGTGCCGACGAAGCGCCCGAGCAGGCCGAGGATGAACACCGTCGCGTAGGCGTTGATGCCCGACGCCCAGCCGGAGGCGAAGGTCATGGGTAGCAGTTCCATGGGGCCCAGTATGGGCCCACCCCGCCGTCGGGGACCACCTCGGCGGGGCGTTGCCGGGGAGAAATCAGGGCTCCCCCGGGCCTGGTGGGACGGGTCAGTCCGTCGGGTCCGGGGGCTCCTCGCCAGCCGGCATCTGGACGAGCAGGCCGCCCTCCTCAACGTGGACGTGGACCTTGCTGATCTCGCCGAAGTGGTCGCCGTCGAGTTCGATCTCTTCGGTGCGGTGGAAGTGGATCTCGATGCTGCGGCACTGCTGGTAGCTCAGTTCGCGGCTGCGGTCGCGGTTCTTGCGCACGAAGTCGCTTCTGGTGCGGCGCAGGATCCAGTTGTCGACCAACACCTTCCAGGCGACCCTCGGCCATCCGAAGATGCCGCGCGGCAGGATGGCGACCACATCGAGCACGCCGTCGTCGACGGCTGCGTCGGGCAGGAGCAGCACGTTGCCGCCGATGGAGCCGCAGTTGCCGATTAGCACGGTGTGCACGCGGGTGCGCTCCGGCTGGTCGTCGTCGAGGCGGTACGCGATGCGCATGCGGTGGTTCGTGAACAGCGCCTCGAGGCCAGCCTTCACGTAAGCCAGCATGCCCACCTTCTTCTTCAACTCCTCGTCGGTGGTCGACATGATCTTCGCGTCCAGGCCGACGCCGGCCGCCACGACGAAGGCCCGCTCCTCTTCCTCGCCGTTCGGCCGCGTCCACTCGGCGATGCCGAGGTCGACGGGGCGCGGCGTGCCGTTGAACGCCGCGTCGACCGACTTGTCGAGGTCGTCGAGGGTGAGTTCCAGGTTGCGCGCGAGCAGGTTGCCCGTGCCATGCGGCGCGAGCGCGATCGGAACGCCACTGCCCCGCAGGCCCTCGGCCACCGCCCGGATGGTGCCGTCTCCGCCGACGGCGAGCACCACGTCGGCGCCCTTCTCGACGGCCTCGCGCGCCATGCCGGCGCCGGGGTCCTCCTCCGCGGTCTCCAGCCAGAGCGTCTCCCCCCAGCCGGCTGCTTCGCGGGCGGGCTCGACGATCCCCTCCAGCTTCGCGTGCTTGACTTTGGTGGGATTGAAGACGACGGCGAGCTGGCGCATACCCCTAGTCTCGCCGGTCAGTCAAAACGGCGCCACCAAATCGACTGGGTTCAGCCTCTGCGCCTGGAGGCGGTCGACTTCGGGGCCCGTCGACGTGCTGCGCTGCTCGTGCCTCACAGGCAGCACGCTCAGCTCAGGGACCAGTCAGTCGCGCCAGACGGGGACGTCGCGGGGCTCGTGCGGCACTTCCTGCCAGACGACGATCGACCACGGCGCCACCGTGGTGGTCTCCTCCATGATCATGCCCTCACCCTCGTTCCAGTGGTTGTGCGCGGGCTCCGCCCAGCTGGCGGTGTCGATGAGGCGACGGCGCACGTTGCCCTCGGCCGGCGGGGGGACGACGAAGTCGATCGGGACGTCGGCCATGTTGACCATCATCCAGAAGTCGTCGCCAGGGTTGTTGATGCAGATCGACACGGCGCGGTCGCCCTCTTCGGGGTACCCCTCGCCCGACGGCGTGTGGAACAGGTAGGACACGTCCCGGTTGTCGGGAATGAGGTCGCCCCAGGCGCGCTGCTGCAGCGACTCGTGGCGTTGGCGCAGGTTCGCGATGAACGTGGCGAAGCGGAACAGGCCGTTGGCGTCGTCCTGATTGTCGAACTGGCCGAAGTTGTCGTGGTAGTTCGCGTCCACGCCTGCGCCGACGTCGGCCAGGTGGGGGGTCGCCGTCGGGATCATGGCGTAGTTGTTCAGCATCGCCACGGAGTCGAGCGCCCAGGGGTTGTTGTTGCCGTTCTGGGTGCGGCCGAACTCGTCGCCGGCCACGATCATCGGCACGCCGCGACTGAAGAACAGGATGGTCCAGAGGTTGCGCACGCGCTGGCGGCGCAGCGCCTGGTCGCCGCCGGAGTCCCAGGACAGGTTGTTGTCCGAGCCGCCGTCGGAGGGGCCGAACGGGAACTGCTGGCCGTTGTTCTTCTCCTGGTAGCTGACGAGGTCGACCATGTTGAACCCGTCGTGCGCGTCGACGAAGTTGATCGACTTGTGCGCGCCGCCAGAGTCGTGGAAGTGGTGGTAGTCGCCGTTGAGCATGTCGAGGAAGTCGACGGTGTTGCCATCGCCCTTGGTGAAGCGGCGCACGGCGTCGCGGTAGCGGCCGTTCCACTCGCCCCAGCCGTGTGGGAAGTTGCCCACCTCGTAACCCCAGAGGTCCCACGCCTCGGCGATGACCTCGATGCGCTCCTCCTTCGCGAAGGCCGCGATGTCGACGAGCAGCGGGTGGTCGGTGAAGAAGCGCTTCTGCCTGGCCCAGTCGTCGGGGGCGGCGTCGTCGGGCTTGCGGCCCAGCACGGTGGCCAGGTCGAATCGGAAGCCGTCGACGGCCATGTCGTGGGTCCAGTAGCGAAGGGAGTCGAGCACGAGGTTGCGCGACGCCGTCGATGAGAAGTTGAGCTGGTTCGTCGAGCCGGTGGCGCCATCGACCAGGATGAAGTCGCTGGTCATCTGGTAGTAGTCCGCCGTGGCAAAGCCGCCCAGCGACGTGAAGCCGGTGGTGTTGACGTCGCCGTGCCAGTTGCCGCCCTCGGCGGAGTGGTTGTAGACGACGTCGAGGTAGACCTCCATGCCCACCTCGTGGAAGGCCGACACCATCTCCTTGAACTCGCGGGTGGGGCCGCCGTGGCTGCGGTCCGCCGCGTACTCACGGTTGGGCGCGAAGTAGCTCAAAGTCATGTAGCCCCAGGCGTTGGTGTAGCCCTGGCGGGCCGTCTCCGACGCGTTGGTCTGGTGCAGGGGCAGCAACTCGACGGTTGTGACGCCCAGCGCCTTCAGGTAGGGCGCCATCATCCCGGCGCCCTTGTAGGTGCCGCGGTACTCGTCGGGGATGTTCTCGACGCCCTCGAAGCCGGGCTCGCCCTGCAACAGGTCGCCGAGCTGGCACGAGGAGGGGTGCCCGGTGAGCTGCTGGACGGAGGTCTCGTAGATGGCGGCCTTCTCGCCGGGCAGGTGCGGCTTCGGGGCCACCGGGGTGTCGTCGGTGATGACGACGCCCTTGGGCACGAGGCGCGCGGTGTCGATGGAGCGACGGGTGACCCGCTCCCCCGAGCCGGGCCCCGCCGTGGCGGTGCCGCCGGCCGCGGGCGACGGGTCGATCTCGTCGCCGCCGGTGCCGAACATCGCATCTATGCCGTGGTGGAGGATGCTGTCGGAGTAGACGTTGTGGGTGATCTCGCGGGCGTAGGGGTCGAAGAGCACCTTGTTGGGGTTGAACCGGTTGCCCTGCTCGTCGAGGTCGGCGATGAAGCCGTCCTCGGTGCCGGGGGCCCAGGTGTCGACGTGGGGCCAGTTGGGGCCCCAGACGCGGTAGCCGTACAGGGCGCCCAGCGGCAGGCCCTGGATGTTGGCGCGCCAGATCCCGTCCTCGCCCAGCGCGGGCAGGAACGTGTGCGAAGCGTCGGAGCCGAGCGCCTCCGGGTAGATCTCCAACTGGACGCGGGTGGCCGCCGGGGCGTACACCGCGAAGGTGATGCCCTCGGCCGACGGATGGGCCCCGAGGGGCCACTGCGCCGTCGCCCAGCTGGATTCGTCAAGTGCGATGACCATGCTTCGATTGTCGCAAGAATCGAGCGATTCTACACAAACGTACTAGCCACAGGCATTTTAACGTTACTATTTCTAGCCCGATTTGACGCTCGACCCGGCCCCGCGCGGGGGGCCGCGACCGCTAAGCTCGGAGGATGTACAAGCACGTCTTCTGGGACCTCGGCGGCACGCTGGTCGACACCTACCCCGCGCTGGACGAGGCGCTCGCCGACGTGGTGCGCAGCCACCGGCAGCGCCTGCAGGACTCCGAGGTCTCGAAGCTGACGCGGCGCTCGACGGGCGAGGCCATCGAAGCCCTCAGCGAGCGGTTCGGCATCCCGGCTGAGGAGTTCGAGGCGGCCAACGCCCAGCTCAAGCGCCGCTGGGCCAGCGCCCCACCGCCCAGGATGGCCGGCGCGCGTGCGCTGCTGGACGACATCAGCGCCGCCGGGGGGCTCAACCTCGTGGTCACGCACCGCGACCGGGCATCGGCCCAGACGCTGCTGCAGGGCCTCGACCTCAAGGTGGACGACCTCATCTCCACCTCTGACGGGTTCCCGCGCAAGCCTGATCCGGAGATGTACCGCACGATGCTGGAGCGCCACGCGCTCGACCCGACGGATTGCCTCGCCGTCGGCGACCGTCCCATCGACGCGGAGGCCGCCATGGCGGCTGGGCTCACGGCGGCGATCCTCGAGTCGCCCGAGGCCCGCGTCGACGACGAGGCAAAGTATTCTGTCGCGGCCCTCGAGGAACTGCGCCCCCTTCTCGCCCTTGGGTGAAGGGTTGTGAACCGAACTCGGTACGGAAGTCCTCAGCCAGCGAGGCGCTGACTCTCACGGTCGAACCAGCCGCCGCGGTTAGAGCGTGGTCTTCCAGCGGTCGACGAGGTCCTTGAGGCTGGTGTAGAGCCCCTCGAAGCGATCCTTCTGCCCCGAGTCGCTGAGCGCCTGGTCCACCCTGGACAACGCGTCGCTCGCCTGCTGGTCGCTGCCGTCGCGCAGCGCCTTGGACAGGTCGCGCAGGCCCGCGTCGATC
Source organism: Propionibacterium sp. (assembly GCA_012837465.1). GTDB lineage: Bacteria > Actinomycetota > Actinomycetes > Propionibacteriales > Propionibacteriaceae > Arachnia. The sequence goes on from DURG01000045.1 coordinate 8,478, forward strand.
TCCTTGCGGTACCGGTTGTCGAGGGTGCCGCCGGTCATGGCGTCCTGCACGGCCCCGCTCAGCCGGTCGGCCGCGGATTCGACGGCGGCCGCAGCATCCTCGGCGTTCGCAGCCGGCGGCGGCGCCTGGGTGGTGCGCG
>DURG01000046.1 GCA_012837465.1 Propionibacterium sp.
GGGCAGCCCGTAGCGGGTGGCGTGGCGCACCACGTCATGGTTGGAAAGCACCCACGTGGTGGAACCCTCGATGGCTTCGGCCGCCGTGAGGTTGCGCGAGATGATTTCGTGGAACTCGTCGGCGCGGAAGTCCGCCTGCAGCAGGTCGAAATTGAAGGTCTGGCCGAGGCCCTCGGGTGACGCGTAGCGTGCCTGCCGGTGCGGGGCGACCCACGCTTCGGCGACCGCGGTGCGGGGCGGCTCGTAGTCGTTGAAGATGTCGCGCCACTCCTTGTAGATCTCGTGCACGTCATCCCGGTCCCACACGGGATGTTGCCCGTCGACGAACAGCTCCCGCCCACCCAGCACATCCGCCAGGGCATCGAATGCCGGGTCCAGGTTCTTTTTCAACCCGTGTGCCACGTCGACGCGGAAACCGTCGACACCCCGGTCGCTCCAGAACCGAAGGGTCTCGAGGAAATCCTCGTGCACGTCCGGGTGATCCCAGTTGAAGTCCGGCTGCTCCTTGGCGAACAGATGGAGGTACCACTGGCCGGGGCTGCCGTCGGGTTCGGTGATCCGCTCCCATGCGCCGCCACCGAAGATCGACTGCCATTCGTTGGGCGGCAACTCTCCGTTTTCTCCCTTGCCGTCGCGGAAAATGTAGCGGGACCGCTCGTTCGAACCCTTCGGCGAGTTCAATGCGGCGCGGAACCACTCATGGCGGTTCGACGAATGGTTGGGAACGATGTCGACCACCACCTTGATGTGGGCCGCATGCAGCGCGGCCACCATCTCGTCGAACTCGTCCAGGGTACCGATCTTCGGGTCGACGTTCCGGTAGTCGTCGACGTCGTAGCCGCCGTCGGCCAGCGCGGAGGGGTAGAACGGGCTCAACCACACGGCGTCGATGCCCAGGTCCCGCAGATAGTCCACCCGCGACGTGATGCCGGCCAGATCTCCGATCCCGTCGGCGTTGGCATCGGCGAAACTGCGGGGATAGATCTGGTAGACGACGGCTTGGCGCCACCAGCCGGGGAGATCGAAAACTTCGCGACGTCGCTGGTTCACGGGTGAATCCCTCCTGCGTGGACTCCAAGTGGGAGTTGATTTCGGTGCTATATCAACCGTCGTCATTCCACCCTAGCCATTGGCGTCCCGGTAGGCTGCGGGTGCCGTTCACCGGCCCATCGACGTAAGGAGAAAGCAGGCCATGAGCTTCAACGTGTACCTTTCCGGCGAGATCCACACCGATTGGCGTGAAGAAATCCAGCGCGGCGCCGAGGCCGCCGGCCTCGACGTGGTGTTCACCGCGCCGGTGACCGATCATCCCGCCAGCGACGCTGCCGGCGATCACCTGGGCGCGGCGCCCGCCGGGTTCTGGCGCGACCACCAGTCGTCGAAGGTCAATTCCATCCGCACCCGCACGCTGATCGAGAAGGCCGACATGGTCGTGGTCCGTTTCGGTGACCAGTACAAGCAGTGGAACGCGGCCTTCGACGCCGGCTACTGCGCCGCGCTGGACAAGCCCTACGTCACGCTGCACAGCGAGGACATCGTCCACCCACTCAAGGAAGTCGACGCCGCCGCCCAGGCGTGGTGCACCACCACCGATCAGGTCGTGGAGATCCTGCGCTACGTGCTCGAGGCGTAGTTCCTCCGGGCAACTGGAGGAACGGAGGGGGAGCTCGGAGGGAGGGGGTCTACCGGGTGCTGGGGTTCGCCCCGCCCGGCTCAGGCGCCGCCGGAGGCGACGGGAACGTGTCGATCGAGAAAATCCAGCTGCCCGGTGAC
>DURG01000047.1 GCA_012837465.1 Propionibacterium sp.
AGACGCTGTCCATGGGCCCCAGCATCGTGTTGGAGCGGCTGCTCGACAACATCGTCGACGACTACCACCCGGTGCTCATCGGCATCGAGAACGACATCGACGAGATCGAGACGCAGGTCTTCAGCGGGTCTGCCCGGGTGTCGCGGCGGATCTACGAACTCTCCCGCGAGGTCATGGACCTGCAGCGTGCGGTGCGTCCGCTGAAGCCCATCCTCGATTCCATCCGCCGCGACCGGGTGTTCCTCGTGGCCGGCGAGCACCGTCGCCAGGAACTGCGTGACATCGAGGACCACGCCATCCACGTCAACGAGCGCGTCGAGGTGCTGCGGGAGACGCTCAAGGGCGCGCTCGACCTCAACGTGTCACTCCAGAACCAGCGCCAGAACGAAGAGGTCCGGAACATGACCTCGGCGAGCCTCAAGCAGGCCGAGGATTCACGCCGCATCGCGGCATGGGCCGGCGTCTTGTTCGTGCCCAGCCTCGTCACCGGGACCTACGGCATGAACTTCACCAACATGCCCGAACTGGAGTGGCCGTTCGGCTACGGCTTCGCCCTGCTGCTGATGCTCTCGACCGGGTTCATCATGTACCTGGTCTTCAAGTCGAAGAAGTGGCTATAGGCGCTGGCGCGCCGCACCCTTGTCCGCCGACTGGGCGAGCATCCCGTAGATCTTGAGCGCGGTGGACACCGCGCGCTCGCGCGGCTCCTTCGGCTGCCAGCCGGACTCGTCGCGGGCCGCGCGGCGGGCGGCCAGTTCCTCGTCGGAGACCTCGAGGCGGATGGAGCGCTCGGGGATGGACACGGAGATCGTGTCGCCGTGCTCGACCAGGCCGATCGGGCCGCCGCTGGCGGCCTCCGGTGAGACGTGGCCGATGGACAGGCCCGAGGACCCGCCGGAGAAGCGGCCGTCGGTGATCAGCGCGCACTGGGGGCCGAGCCCCAGCGCCTTCAGGTACGCGGTCGGGTACAGCATCTCCTGCATGCCGGGGCCGCCCTTGGGGCCCTCGTAGCGCACGATCACGACGTCGCCCGGTTGTACCCGCTTGCCGAGGATCGCTTCGACCGCCTCGTCCTGGGATTCGGTCACGAAGGCCTTGCCGCTGAACGTCCACTGGTCCTCGGGCACGCCGGCGGTCTTGACGATGGCGCCATCGGGCGCGAGGTTGCCGAACAGGACGGCGAGGCCACCGTCGGCCGTGTACGGGTGCTGCGTGGAGCGGATGCAGCCGCCCTCCGCGTCGGTGTCGAGGCTCTCCCACCGGTTGGTCGACGAGAAGGCCTCGGTGGTGCGGACGCCGCCGGGGGCGGCGTGGAAGAGGTCGATGGCCTCCGGGGTCGCCTTGCCGCCGCGAATGTCCCAGGCGTCCAGCCACTCCTGCAGGGAGGGCGAGTGGACGGCGTGCACGGAGTCATCGAGCTTGCCGCCGCGGTGCAGCTCACCAAGGATCGCGGCGATGCCGCCCGCCCGGTGCACGTCCTCCATCCAGTACTCCTTGGAGTTCGGCGCGACCTTGGCCAGGCAGGGGGTTTCCCGCGAGATGCGGTCGATGTCGGCCATCGTGAAGTCGACCCCGGCCTCCTGCGCCGCGGCCAGCAGGTGGAGCACGGTGTTGGTGGAGCCGCCCATGGCGACGTCGAGCTTCATGGCGTTCTCGAACGCGGGCTTCCGGGCGATCGACAGCGGGAGGACGGAGTCGTCGTCCTCATCGTAGTAGCGCTTGCAGAGTTCGACGGCGAGGCGGCCGGCCTGCTCGAACAGCCCCTTGCGGGCGGAGGCGGTGGCCAGGGTGGAGCCGTTGCCGGGCAGCGCGAGCCCGACAGCCTCGAGCAGGCAGTTCATCGAGTTGGCGGTGAACATGCCCGAGCAGGAGCCGCACGTGGGGCAGGCGTTGGCCTCGATGCGGCCGAGTTCCTCGTCGGAGACGTCGGGGTCGACGGCGGCCATCATCGCGTCGATGAGGTCTAGGGAGGTGGCGACGGTGCCGCCGTCCTTGACGATCGCCTTCCCCGCCTCCATCGGGCCGCCCGACACGAACACCGTCGGGATGTTGAGGCGCAGGGCCGCCAGGAACATGCCGGGGGTGATCTTGTCGCAGTTGGAGATGCAGACCATGGCGTCGGCGCAGTGCGCGTTGACCATGTACTCCACCGAGTCGGCGATCAGCTCGCGGCTGGGCAGGGAGTAGAGCATGCCGTCGTGGCCCATCGCGATGCCGTCGTCGACCGCGATCGTGTTGAACTCGCGGCCCACTCCCCCGGCCTCGGCGATGGCACCGGAGACGAGCCTTCCCATGTCGCGCAGGTGCACGTGGCCCGGCACGAACTGCGTGAACGAGTTGACCACCGCGATGATCGGCTTGCCCCAGTCACTGTCCGTCACACCCGTGGCGCGCCAGAGCGCGCGGGCGCCGGCCATGTTGCGGCCGTGGGTGGAGGTGCGGGATCGCAGAGCGGGCATGGATGCTCCTGAGGTTGTGGGGTGACCCGTCCAGACTACCTCTGGCTACCTGCGCAGACGTTTCCGCCGCCGCAGCGTGGACACTGCGGCGGCGGAATCCGATGCGGTCAGGACAACGTGATCCAGCGCGACTCCATGGGCTCGAGGTCGAGTTCGACAGTGTGCTCCCCGCCCTCTGCGGCCAACCCACCGACGCGGCCAGTGACCGTGGTGGAGGTGGACTCGGTGCGGTTGTTCATCACGAAGGCCTTGCCCGCGTTGGGGAACACCGCGATCTCCACGCCCGGATCCGACGGAATCCACTGCGCGCCGAACTCGGTCTCCCGCCCGGCCGCCCAGTAGATGGCGCGGTGCAGCAGTCGGGCGTTGTCGAAGCTGTACGGCAGACCGGCCACGTAGACGGCGCGACCCTCCCCCGTCTGTTTCGCTGCGAGGTCGACCGACTTCTCGGTGAGACGCAGGATCTGGGCGTCCTCGTTGAGGGCGAAGATGTCGCCAGCGCCCTCACCGACGTCGACCTTGGCGTCGTCGGCCAGGTCTGCGGTGATGAAGTGCTGCGGCTTCTCCTCCGGGTAGCGGTCCGTGGACTGCGAGATGCCCAGTTCCTTGTCGACGCCGAACACGTCCGAGAGTTGGAAGTACGCGCCATTGGCCTGCACGGCCGTGGGCTCGCCCACGCCGATGAGGCCGCCGCCCTGGTGGACGAACTTCCTGAGCGCCACGGCGAGCGACTCGTCGAGCCACTCGCTGCCGCCGGAGAAGGCGGTCTCTGCGGCACCGACGTTGAGGACGACGTCGAACTCGTCGAGCTTGCCGTTCCTCGCGTCGTCGAAGCTGATGAACTTCAGATCGAACGGGAGGCCGGCGAGGGCCTCGATGACGCCCAGGTAGGAGTAGATCTGCTTGTACCAGAGGGCGTGCGCCACCATGTGGGTCATCCAGGTGCGGATCTGCCCCCAGGCGTTGAGGATCGCGACGCGGATGGGCGAGTTCTCAGGACGCTGCCCCTGCCCCTCGTCGTGGATGGAGCGGAACTCGTCGGCGATCTGCTCGATGCGCGCCATGAAATCGGGGAACTTGGTGGCCAGTGAGAGGTAGCCGCCGTAGCCGATCCGGTCCAGCGGCTTGCGCGCGATGGCGCGACGGGCCAGCAGCCAGGATTCGTTGGCCTCGCCCAAGGGGTCGCCACCCTCGCGGAACACGTCCGGGAAGAAGTACGGCAGGAAGCGTCCCTCGGTGAACTTGACGCCGGGGATGTCGGAGATCATGCGGCACGTGGCCGAGGAACCGACGGAGCCCACCACGCCGTCGATGCCGGTGCTCGCGAACAGTTCGCCGTAGGGCTCGGTGCCCATCCAGTTGTCGCCCAGGAACATGAGGGCTTCCTTGCCGAACTCGTGGACGATGTCGACCAGTTCCTTGACGCGGGAGCAGACGAACTTCGTGGTGAACTCGATCCAGTCCTTGAACACCGGCGAGGGCACGCGGAACGAGGAGTTGTAGTAGCCCTGGTCGACGAAGTCCTCGGCGCGCAGCTGGTAGCCGTACTCCTTCTCGAAGGCCTCCATGGCGATGGGGTTGACGGAGGTGGAGTAACCGAACCAGTCGACGTACTTCTCCTTGCCGAGATCGTTGAAGACCAGGGTGAAGTGGTAGAAGAACGTCGTGAAGCGCACCACGTCGACCTCGGGGCGATCCTCGCACCACTTGCGCAGCGCGGACTTCATGAACTCCCACGCGACGGGGTGGCGGGCGTCGTAGCCGATCTCGCGCACGCGGGTCTCGTCGTCCCACCAGTTGTTGGTGATGTAGTTGTACATCTGGGTGGAGTCCCACACCTGCCAGGCGAGGAAGCTGACGGTGTAGACGTGGAACGGAACCGGCTCGGCGATGGTCACGGTGACCTCCGCGCCCTCGCCCTCCACGGACCAGTCGCTGACGGGGACGACCTCGCCGGTGGTGCGGTCGATGACCTCCCACCAGCGCTGCACGTCGCCCTGGTCCGGCTCGACCTGGAGCTTGTAGTAGCCCTTCATGATGTCGACGGCGAGCGGGCCCTCGGCGGGCGCGGCGACGCGTTCGCTCATCAGGTAGAAGCGGGGCCGGGCGTCCAGGTTGGCCTCGGCGAACTCCTGCTGGCCGCGGGCCGGGAAGTAGGTCTCGTAAACCTTCACGCCCAACTGGGGAGTGATCTCGGGCAGCCAGGTGCCGTCGGAATTGCGTACGGCGTCTGCGCCGAGGCGGGAGAGGATGCCGGGCAACTGGTCATCCATGCCCTGCTCGATGGGAAGGGTCACGCGTCCCTTGGCGTTCATGGGGAACCTCCGAGTCGTTCGTCAACGCTCCCGAGTCTGTCACCTGGATGCGCACTTCAGCACCTTGGGTGCGAAATGGAGCAGAAACTGTGCGCAGTTGCTCACTCGCCCGTCGCGACGGGGCGGTCGGTGGCGCTGTACTGGGACCAGGAGCCGGGGAACAACCGCCCCCGCCCGAGGCCGGCGTGCTCCAGGGCGATCAGGTTGTGACAAGCGGTGATGCCGGAGCCACAGTACGACACGACATCGGCCGCGTCGTCGATGCCCGCGAACCTCTCGCGGAGCTCAGCAGGGCTCCGGAAGCGCCGGGAGGCGTCGAGGTTGCCGCTCAGCGGCAGGCTGCGGGCGCCGGGGATGTGGCCCGCCGCGGGGTCCAAGGGCTCAACCTCGCCGCGGTATCGCTCACCGGCGCGCGCATCGATCACGCAGTCGCCGGTGGCCGCTTCGTCGATCGTGGCCAACGCTTCGGCAGGCCACCCCCGAGCGGTGAAGGTGGCCGGCTCCACGGCGGGCGCCCCCGCCTCGAGTTCCCTGTCCCAGGCCTGCAGGCCGCCATCCAGGAGCCCGGCGTCCTCACCGAGCATGCGCAGCAGCCACACGAGCCGGGCGGCCATCGCGCCCCCGGCGTCGTCGTAGGCCACGACGGTGGCTCCGTCGCCGATCCCGAGGGCAGAAAGACCATCGGCGAAGCGTTCGGGGGCGGGCAGCGGGTGTCGGCCACGCGCGGGCGACGGCGGGTCCGCCAGCACATCGTCCATGGACACGAACACTGCGCCCGGCAGGTGGCCGGCGGCGTGGGCATCGGCGCCGGAGCGCCCGTCGAGGTAGTGGCGTACGTCGGCGAGGACGGCGTCCGGGTGGGCCTGTAGCCAGTCGAGGTCTACTACGGGTGGGATCACACGTTCAGGTTAACGCGGCTGAAGTCCGGCAGCATGCCGTTCTCCAGGCCCCAGCGCACGGCCTGGGATCGGCGTTCGACGCCGATCTTGCGATAGGCGGAGCGGATGTAGGACTTGACCGAGTTGATGCTCAGGTAGCTCTTCGCGGCGATGTCCTGGTTCGTGAGCCCCTGGGTGATGAGCCCCAGCACCTCGGACTCGCGGGCGGTCAGACCGATGCTGGCCCCCGGCCAGGACATGTCCTCGGCGTTGGTGAGGATGTGGCCGTCGTTGTCTGGATGGGGCTCGGAGACCACCGTCTCACCGCGGCCGATGGCCTCCAGCGATTCGACCAACTGCTCGGCGCTCATCGACTTGTCGAGGTAGCCCAGGCAGCCCTTGGCCACCGCGCCGGCCGCCAGGTCCGGATGCATGTTCCACGTGTAGATGGCCAGCCTGCCCACATTGGGGCAGCCGAGCAGTGCGCCGAGCTCGACTATCTCGGACTGTCCTTGGCTGAACGAGTCGTACAGCGTCACGTCGACGGCGGATTCAGCGGGGCCCCTCGCACCCCACTCCACCAACTCAATGCGGTCTCGGTAGGGGTGGAGCATGCTGCGCAAGCCATGGACCATCACTTCGTAGTCATTCAGGAGCGCAACGCGTAGGGGTTTGTCGGTCACGACGACCACTATACGGAGGTGGGGTCTAATCGGTTTGCGCCATGCGGCAGCAAACCATCCAAACTCACCCCTGGGGGTGGGAGCGCGGCGGCCGCCACCGGCTCCCGAACTGCATCCGTAGTGACCACCCGATCACGCCGACCATGTAGAGCGCGAAGACGACCCAGAACGCACCCAGGAACGGTTCGACTCCGCCGGCGATCTTCCCCACCTCATACATGGCGTAACCGACGAAGGCCAGGGTGGCGGCTCCGATCCAGGAGAGGTCGTCGGCCAGCATCCGCTGCGCACGCGGCAGGTTCTCCGGCCGAAGCCAGTACTCCTTGTGCGGCATGTTGACCAGGTCCTGGGGCATCCGGCCGATCAGCCGCGGGAGGAACCACATGAGCAGGAACAGGGACAGGCCGAGGGCGGAGGCGATGGCCACGTGACCGGCGCGGTCACCCCACCACGTGACGTCTCCCCCGGGGCCGACGTGGCCCGGCACCTTGTCGGGCAGTGTGAACGCCTGGTAGGCCACGAGGACGGCGTAGCCCGCGGCCGCCGCCAACAGGGCAGCCCGCCCGGCAGAGAGGCCGGGCGGGCTGTCGTCAGCGAGGTGCTCCATCTGGCGCTGATCAGCTGCAACCGCTGGTGGAGCCGCAGCCCTCGCAGACGTAGCAGCTACCGGACGGGCGCATCTTGGTGCCGCAGGTCATGCACAGCGGCGCGTCGACCGCGGCCACGCCCATGGCTTCCATCAGCTCGGCGGTGGTGTGCGCATCGATGAGGGAGGGCTGGCGGGCACCGTCGACGTTGAAGTCGTCGAACTCGTCGTTGCGCAGCTGTTCGGCCTCAGGCATGTCCGCCTCGTCCTCCTCCGAGAGGTAGCTGCCGGTCTCCACGTAGCGGGCGCGCTCACCAGCGGTGTAGATGCCGAGCTCGGCCCGGTCGTCGAACGTGAGGTAGTCCAGCGCCAGGCGGCGGAAGATGTAGTCCATGAACGACTGGGCGATGCGGATGTCGGGGTCGTCCGTCATGCCGGCGGGCTCGAACTTCAGGTTGGTGAACTTCTGGACGAAGCTCTCCAGCGGCACGCCGTACTGGAGGCCGATGGACACGGCGATCGAGAAGGCGTCCATCACGCCGGACAGCGTGGAGCCCTGCTTGCCGAGCTTGAGGAAGACCTCGCCCAGGCGTCCGTCGTCGTAGGCACCCGAGGTCATGTAGCCCTCGGCGCCGCTGACGGCGAAGCTCGTGGTGCGCGACATGCGGGACTTGGGCAGGCGGCGGCGCTTCGGGCGGTACTCGATGCGCACCTCCGGCTCAGCCTTCTTCTCCTCCTTGGCTTCCTTCTTGCCGTCGGAGAGGGGCTGGCCGACCTTGCAGTTGTCGCGGTAGACGGCCAGTGCCTTCAGGCCGAGCTTCCAGCCCTGCATGTAGACGTCGGCGATCTCCTCGACGGTGGCCGTCTCCGGCAGGTTGACCGTCTTCGAGATGGCGCCGGACAGGAACGGTTGGACGGCGGCCATCATGCGCACGTGGCCCATCGGCTTGATGGCGCGGGTGCCCATTGCGGTGTCGAAGACCTCGTAGTGCTCCGCGGCCAGGCCGGGGGCGCCGATGACGTGGCCGTTGGCGCCGATGAACTCGACGATGGCATCGATGTCCTCGGAGTTGTAGCCGAGGCGCTTGAGGGCACGCGGGATCGTCTGGTTGACGATCTGCATCGAACCACCGCCGACGAGCTTCTTGAACTTGACCAGCGAGAAGTCCGGCTCGACGCCGGTGGTGTCGCAGTCCATCATGAAGCCGATGGTGCCGGTGGGCGCCAGGACGGAGGCCTGGGCGTTGCGGAAGCCGTTCTGCGCACCGAGCGCGACGACGCGGTCCCACTCGCGGGTGGCGACGGTGTGGAGGTCGCGGTCGTCGGCCAGCACGCGCAGGTCGTCGTTGGCGGCCTGGTGCTTGCGCATGACCCGCTGGTGGGCCTCGGCGTTGTCGGCGTAGCCGTTGTAGGGGCCCACGACCGCGGCAAGCTCAGCCGAGCGACGGTAGGAGGTGCCGGTCATGATCGACGTGATGGCGGCGGCGGTGGAACGGCCGCCGTCGGTGTCGTAGCCCTTACCCATGGCCATGAGCAGCGCGCCGAGGTTGGCGTAGCCGATGCCCAGCTGGCGGAAGTTTCGGGTGGTCTCACCGATCGACTCGGTCGGGAAGTCCGCGAAGCAGATGGAGATGTCCATCGCGGTGATGATGAGCTCGACGGCCCTGACGAAGAGTTCGGCGTCGAAGGTGCCGTCCGCCTTGAGGAACTTCAGGAGGTTCAGCGAGGCCAGGTTGCACGACGAGTTGTCGAGGCTCATGTACTCGGAGCACGGGTTGGAGGCCGTGATGGGGCCGGTGACCGGGTTGGTGTGCCAGTCGTTGATGGTGTCGTTGTACTGGATGCCGGGATCCGCGCACTCCCAGGCCGCCTGGGCGATCTTGTGGAAGAGGCCCTTGGCGTCGACCTCCTCGATGACCGAGTTGTCCATGCGGGCGCGCAGGCCGAAGGCCGCGCCCTCCTCGACGGCGGTCATGAACTCGTCGCTGACGCGCACCGAGTTGTTGGCGTTCTGGTACTGGACCGAGGTGATGTCCCTGCCGCCGAGGTCCATGTCGAAGCCGGCGTCGCGCAGGGCGCGGATCTTGTCCTCCTCCCGCGCCTTGGTCTCGATGAACTCCTCGATGTCGGGGTGGTCCACGTCGAGCACGACCATCTTGGCTGCACGACGCGTGGCGCCGCCCGACTTGATGGTGCCGGCCGACGCGTCCGCGCCACGCATGAAGGAGACGGGGCCGGAGGCTGCACCGCCGGAGCTCAGCAGTTCCTTGGAGGAACGGATGCGCGAGAGGTTGAGGCCCGCACCCGAACCGCCCTTGAAGATGAAGCCCTCCTCGCGGTACCAGTTGAGGATCGACTCCATCGAATCGTCGACCGAGAGGATGAAGCAGGCGCTGACCTGCTGCGGCGAGGGGGTGCCGACGTTGAACCACACGGGCGAGTTGAAGGAGAAGTACTGGTTGAGCAGCATCCAGGTGAGCTCGTGCTCGAAGATCTCCGCATCCTCGTCGGAGGCGAAGTAGCGGAAGTCCTTGCCGGCCTTCGCGTAGCTCTTCACGACGCGGTCGATGAGGGTGCGCAGCGAATCCTCACGCGCGTCGGTACCCACGGCGCCGCGGAAGTACTTGGTGGTGACGATGGTGGAGGCGTTGACGCTCCAGGAGGAGGGGAACTCCACGCCGTGCTGCTCGAAGACGGTCTCGCCGGTCTTCCAGTTGGTCTGCACGACGTCGCGACGATCCCATTCGACCTCGTCGTACGGGTGGACGCCCGGCTTGGTGAAGACGCGCTCGACGACGAGGCCCTTCTTGGGTGCGGTGTCTGCTGTCTTGCGGCGTGTGGCGCGCGCGGCGGTCGCGGTCATGGTCAAAACCCCTCTGGTCTGTGTGGTGTTCGGGCTGGTGTGGTCTGGTGCTGATGCTGCTCAGCTGAGGAGCGGCTCTTGTGCAGTGATCCGGTCGAAGGCGTCTGCGCCTTCGGGCCGGGGCTGCTTGACGGTCGCGCTGAGCCGCAGCGCATCGATCTCCCGCTGGAAGTCGTCGACCGATTCGTAGTTCTTGTACACGCTGGCGAAACGGAGGTACGCGACGGAGTCGAGTTCCTCCAGGGGGCCGAGGATGGCCACGCCGATCTTCTCCGACGGGATCTCGGCCTGGCCGGAGGCCCTGAGGGACTCCTCCACCCGCTGCGCGAGGGCGGCGAGTTGGGCCTGGGTCACGGGGCGGCCCTTGCAGGCCTTGGACACCCCGCGCATCACCTTGTCCCGGCTGAACGCCTCGACGACGCCGGAGCGCTTCACGACGGTGAGGATGATCTGCTCGATGGTGGTGAACTTGCGCTCACACATGGGGCACAGCCGACGCCGCCGGATGGCGGAGCCGTCCTCGGCTGCGCGCGAATCCGACACCTTGGTGTCGCAGTGGCGGCAGAAGGGGCAGTGCACTGGAATCGAGCCTTTCTCGGTGCTGTGAAGCGGGTGACCAACAGTGCCACACATGCGCCGCAACCACAACTTGTAGTGGAAAGACGGCTGTGTAACTACTAGATGTAGCGTCACACTAGGTGGCAGCCACCAGGAAGGCAAGAGACACGCCGAACTTCGTCGGCGTGTCGTGGGAAGTGCTCAGGATCAGCGCTCAGGGCTGCGCGACGTGGGCCCATCCCGGGTCCCCTGCAACGTACTGCACGGACGGATCAGGATTGACCGCACCTCCGATCAGTTGCGTCACGGAGACCGCGCCGCCGACCACGGCGAGGAGGGACACCACCGCGACCTTGGCGGCCAGCCATGGCGACTGCACCGCGGCGGGGCGGCTCACCGCACACGCGGCCACTGCCGAGGTACGGCCGGGCGCGGCCTGCCGGGCGGGATGCGCCTGCAGGAGGTGGAGATCTGGGCGCGCCCCCGGGGACACGGCGACGACTCGACGGCGGGGGGTGCCGACGACCTGGAAGCGAACTGCGTTCGACGTGGTCATGACGTGACCTCTCCTTCATCCCTAGAACAACTGTTCGATTGACAAGTTAGCGCACCTGACGCCAGGAATCAAACACTCGTTCGAAGTTGATTCTCCGCTGCGGGGTTCCGCAGCAATTCCTACTCAACACCAGCCCTCTGACATTTTTGGTTTCCACCCGACACGCCATCTGATATCGAACACACGTTCCAGCGTGTGGTTATCATGGGGGCATGGCTGACAAGATGAAGACCCCGCGCCGTGGCCGCCCGAGCAACGCAGAGATCGAAGCCCAGTTGGCTGGGCTCCCCATCCCGGAGGGGCCGGATTACGGGCTCACGCGTCGCCAACTCGCGCTCGTACACGTGATCAAGGACGCCATCGAGGAACTCGGCTACCCGCCCAGCATCCGCGAGGTCGCAGATCGTGCCGGCCTGGCCTCCACCTCCTCGGTGACCTACCAGCTACGCATGCTTGAGCAGAAGGGCTTCATCCGCCGTGACCCGAACCGGCCTCGAGCCGTGGTGCTGACGCTGCCCGAACTCGACGTCGAGGGCAACGTGATGGATTCGTCGCAGCACTGGGATCCCCGCCCGTCCGCCATCGCTGCGCCGGTCGTGGGCCGCATCGCAGCCGGCGGCCCCATCCTCGCCGAGGAGCACATCGAGGACGTCTTCGCACTCCCCAAGCAGATCGTCGGCGACGGCGAGGTCTTCCTGCTCGAGGTGCGCGGCGATTCCATGATCGAGGCCGCCATCTGCGACGGCGACTGGGTGGCCATCCGCCGCCAGAACGACGCCACCAACGGCGACATCGTGGCTGCGCTGCTCGACGACGAGGCCACCGTCAAGACGTACAAGTTCCAGCAGGGCAAGGTGTGGCTCCTGCCGCACAACGAGCGCTACTCCCCCATCGACGGCACCCACGCCAAGATCATGGGCAAGGTCGTCGCGGTCCTCCGCAAGGTGTAGCCCTACTCCTCGTCACCGCGGAGGCGGCGCAACGCGGACACCGCGACGTCACCGTCCGTGGTGGTCCAGAAGTCCGGCAACGAGGCCGTGAGGAAGGACCCGTAGCGGGCCGTGGCAAGCCGCGGGTCCAGCATGGCCACCACTCCCCTGTCCTCGGAGCGGCGGATCAGCCGCCCCGCACCCTGGGCCAGAAGCAGCGCCGCGTGCGTCGCTGCCACGCTCATGAAACCGTTGCCGCCCGCGTCGTCGACGGCCTTCTTGCGGGCCTGCATGAGCGGGTCGTCCGGGCGCGGGAACGGGATCTTGTCGATGATGACCACCTGGCAGGCCTCCCCCGGCACGTCCACGCCCTGCCACAGGGACATGGTGCCGAACAGCGCCGTGTCGGGCTCGTCGAGGAACCGACGGGTCAACTCGGAGAGTTGGGCATCGCCCTGGCACAGAATCGTGAGGTCGGGTAGCTCCCGACGGCAGTAGTCCGCAGCCTGTTCGGCGGCGCGCCGCGAGGCGAAAAGCCCGAGGGCCCGCCCCTCCGCGGCCCAGACCAACTGCGCGATCTCCGCAAGGGTCTCCTGGTGCATCCCGTCACGGCCGGGCGGCGGGAGCCTCCGGGCGACGTACATGATCCCCTGCTTGCGGTAGTCGAAGGGCGAGCCGACGTCGACCGCCCGCCAGGAATGCTCGTGCTCCGGCTCCGCCTCGAGTTCGATGCGGTCCGCCGCGCGCAGCCCGACCGCACCCGCGGTGGGCTCGAAGGCGCCGCCCAGCGTGAGGGTGGCCGACGTGAGCACTGTGGGACCCTGACCGAAGACCTGATCGCGCAGGAGTCCGGCGACGTTGAGGGGCGCCACGTAGGCGGCCCGCCCCATGATCTCCGATTCGGTCACCCAGACGACGTCGGTCTCCTTGAGGGCGGCGATGCGCTCTGCGATGTCGAAGATCTCCTTGACGGCCGCGGCGGCCTGCTGCCGCTCTGGGTCCTCCCCGCCCTTGCCGAGGGCACTGGCCGCCCTGCGCGACACGTCACGCAAGGCGGCCGCCGCATACGGCAGCGGGGCCGAGGCGGCGGTGATGCGGGTGAGTTCGGATTCGTCGAGTGCCTCGCGCAGCGCGTCCGCCTGATCCAGGAAGTCCACGCCGAGGTCGTCGTCGAGCCAGGTCAGGGCGCGCCGCGCGGTGCGCTCGACGATGCCGGGGGTGAGTTCGTCCGTTGCCGCGGTGGTGATGCGGCTGACCAGTTCGTGGGCCTCGTCGACGATGAGGCTGCCGTGCTCTGGCAGCGCTGTGCCGCCGTGCATGGCGTTGATGGCCAGCAGGGCGTGGTTGGTGACGATGAGGTCCGCCTTGCGCGCCTCCTCGCGCGAGGCCTCGACGAAGCACTCCGCACCGAAGCGGCAGTTGGCGACGCCGAGGCATTCGCGGGTGGGGATGGACACCTGGGCCCATCCCTTCGCGGTGTGGGTGGGCGCGTCGTCGCGGTCTGCAAGGCCGCCGCGCTCGGCCTCCTCCTCGACCCATTCGCGCAGGGCGAGCACCTCGGCACCCAGCCTGCTCACGTCGTCGCCCTTGGCCTTGGCCGCCGCCTCGGCGACCGCGGAGGCCCCGATCAGCGAGTCCTGCTCCAGTTCCCCGCCGGAGCGGGCTCGGTAGAGGCAGGCGTAGTTGGTGCGGCCCTTGAGGATGGCGGCCTTCGGGCGCTTGCCGGTGACCGATTCCACCGCGTCGAGTGCGGTGGGGATGTCCTTGGTGGCCAGCTGCGCCTGGAGCGCGAGGGTGGCGGTGGCCACGACGACGACCTCCTCGGAGTCCGCGCAGCGGGCCAGCGCGGGGGCGAGGTAGCCGAGCGACTTGCCGGTGCCGGTGCCGGCCTGCACGAGGAGGTGGGTGCCATCCTCGAAGGCTTGGGCCACCGCATCTGCCATCGCCTGCTGGCCCGGACGGGCGTCGCCGCCGATCTCCCCGACGGCGGCCGCCAGGATGCTCGAGTGATCCGTCACTGGACGAACTCGGCCAACTCGTCAGCCAGGTCTGCGCGCACGCGGGCGTTGATGAGCGTGCCCTCCCCCGTGTGCTCGAGCGACTCGATCACTGCCGTCTTGTGGACCTTGTCCACGAGGTCGCCGCGCTCGTACGGCACGAGGGCGGTGACCGGGATCTCGGGTTGGGGCAACCACTCCTCGAGGGCGGCCCTCAGATCCCCCAGCCCGCGCCCGGTGCGAGCGGAGACCACCACGGAATCCGGGTGGTTGGCGCGCAGCGCCAGGATCGTGGCCGAATCCGCCGCGTCCGCCTTGTTGAGGACCAGCAGTTCGGGCAGGCTGCCCGCGCCGATCTCGGTGAGCACCGTGCGGACGGCGGTGATCTGACCCTCTGGATCCGGATCCGAGGCGTCCACGACGTGGAGCAGGAGATCGGCCTGGGCCGATTCCTCAAGGGTGGAGCGGAATGCCTCCACGAGGTCGTGCGGGAGGTGCCGGACGAAGCCGACGGTGTCGGTGAGGGTGAACACGCGGCCGTCATCTGTCTCAGAGCGGCGCGTGGTGGGATCCAGCGTGGCGAACAGCGCGTCCTCGACGAGCACGCCGGCGCCGGTGAGGCGGTTCAGCAGTGAGGATTTGCCCGCGTTGGTGTAGCCGACGATGGCCACCGACGGCACCTGGTTGCGGTGCCGCTCGGCGCGCTTCGACTCACGGGTGGAGTCCATCTCGCGGAGCTTGCGGCGCAACTGGGCGATGCGGGTGTGGATGCGGCGGCGATCCGTCTCGATGCGGGTCTCACCGGGGCCGCGGCCACCGATGCCGGCGCCACCGGCGACCCGTCCACCGGCCTGGCGGGACAAGTTGCCGCCCCAGCCGCGGAGGCGCTGCTTGAGGTACTGGAGTTGGGCCAGTTCGACCTGGGCCTTGCCCTCGGCGCTCTTGGCGTGCTGCGCGAAGATGTCGAGGATCAGCGCGGTGCGGTCCACCACCTTCACCTTGACGCGATCCTCGAGGTTGCGCAGCTGCGCGGGCTCGAGTTCGCCGTCGCAGATGACGGTGTCGGCGCCGGTGGCGCGCACCACCTCCGCGACCTCTTCGACCTTGCCCCGGCCGATGTAGGTGGCCGGATCAGGGTTCGAGCGGCGCTGCACGAGCGCGTCGAGCACCTCAGAGCCGGCCGTCTCCGCGAGGAGCTTCAGCTCCGCCATCGCGTTGTCCGCGTCCTCCTGGGTGCCGGTGGTCCAGACGCTCACCAGCACCACCCGCTCGAGCCGCAGTTCGCGGTATTCGACCTCGGTGATGTCCTCGAGCTCGGTGCGCATCCCCGCGACGCGGCGCAGGGAGCGACGGGCGGCCAGATCCTCCTGGTCGCCGTCATAATCGGTGTCGAGTTCCTCGTCGTCGTACTCGAGCAGGTCTTCTTCGCGTTCAGTCATCGTCTGCTCATTCTTCCAGCCGCGGCCGACACAACCAAGGACCACCCCACCCGGGCTGTGGACAAGTCCAGCCGGATCAGAACCAGAACTCGCCACGGCCGACGATGATGGCCGGCCCCGTGAGCCGTGCGGCGTCGCCGTCGAAGTCCACGCACAGGTCCCCGCCGGGCACCGTGACGTCGATGGAACCGTCGTGCCCGGTCGTGTGGCGATACGCGGCGGCGGTGGCGACCACGCCCGTGCCACAGCTCAGGGTCTCCCCCACGCCCCGTTCGAACACCCGCATCGCGAGCTTGCCCGGGCCATCGACGCGCACGAACTCGACGTTGACGCCCTCGGGGTAGGCCGACTTCGGGCTCCAGGTGGGCGCCTCGTGCAGGTTGAGCCGCGCGAGGTCCTCCCCGTCGAGGAAGACGACGGCGTGGGGGTTTCCCACGTCCACCTTCACCGCAGGCCAGGTGTGGCGCCCCAGCCTCACGGTGACCTCGTCGTCGAGCACCCGTGCGTCCCCCATGGACGTGGCGATCAGTCCGTGGCGGGCCACCTCCACGTGGCGGACGCCGGCGCGGGTGGCGACGTCGAACTCGCCCGAACCCACCAGTTGCTCGTTGATGAGGTGGCGGGCGAAGACCCTCAGGCCGTTGCCGCACATCTCCGCGACGGAGCCGTCCGCGTTGTAGTAGTCCATGAACCAGAGCGATGCCTCGCCCTCCCAGTCACGCATGCTGGAGGCCCGCACCACGCGGATCACCCCATCGGCCCCGATGCCGCTGTGCCTGTCGCAGATCACCTGGATGAACTCCGGGTGCATCTCGTGCATGGCGTACGAGTCATCGAGGATGATGAAGTCGTTCTTGGTGCCATGACCCTTGTGATAGCTGAATCGACGCATCATGACCTCCTGAGCTTCAAGTCTAGCCGCGTCAGGATCTCGTCGGCCGCGCCGGGCTGCGCCGCATCCAGCCAGGTGATCCTCGGATCCCTGCGGTACCAACTCAACTGCCGCCGGAAGAACTTGCGGGTGGCGCGCTGCACCTCTGCCTTGGCGTCGCCCTCGGTGACCTCGCCGTCGAGGAAAGCGACGACCTGGCGGTAGCCGATCGCCCTGACCGCCGTCTGCCCGTCTCGCAGGCCCCGATCAAGGAGGCCTCGGACCTCGTCGACGAGGCCCTGCTGCCACATCTGTTCGACGCGTTGGTCGATGCGCCGGTCCAGCTCCTCCCGCTCCAGGGAGAGCCCGAACTGGTGCACGTCGTCCAGTTCATAGGTCCATTCCGGGATGTGTGGAGCGTGGCCGCCCGTGAGTTCGAGCACCTCCAACGCACGCACGGTGCGGCGCCCGTTGCCGGGTTCGATCTTCGCGGCGGATTCCGGGGCGCGCTCGGCCAGGATCCGGTGCAGCGCATGGGGGCCGATACGGTCCAACTCAGCCTGCCAGCGGGTCCGCACCTCCTCGTCGGAGCCGGGGAACTCGAAGTGGTCCGTGATGGCCCGGGTGTAGAGCGCGGAGCCGCCCACGAGGATGGGCACGACGCCGCGGCTGCGCAGGTCTGCGATCACCCCGCGGGCGAGGTCCTGGAACTCGGCGACGGAGGCTCGCTCAGTGACTTCTGCGATGTCGATGAGGTGGTGCGGCACCCCGCGGCGTTCATCGACGGTTGGCTTGGCCGTGCCGATGTCCATCCCGCGGTAGACGAGCATCGAATCGGCGTTGACGACCTCCGCGGGTTGGCCACCCTCGGCCAAGGTGAGCGCGAGGTCGACGGCGAGGCTCGACTTGCCTGTGGCGGTGGGGCCGACGAGCACGATCAGGGGTGGCGGCATTCCCCCAGTCTGCCAAAGACCCTTCCCCTCACCCTTGCGGAGGGGCATCATGGTGCCTGTCACCCTGACACCGATCGGAAGGAGAGGGTATGAGCATCTTCGACAAGGCTGGCGATCTCGCCAAGCAGCACGAGGACAAGGTCGAGGCCGGCATCGAGCAGGCCGGCGACTTCGTCGACAGCAAGACCGGCGGCAAGTACGCCGAGCACGTCGACCAGGCCCAGGTCATGGCCAACGAGCAACTCGACAAGATCACGGGCGCCGACGCGGCCGCGCCGGAGACCGCCGACCGCACCGTCAACCCCCCGGCCAACCCGGAGGGCACCGTCGAGCCGTAAGGTCCGGCTAGCTGCAGCCGGTGGCGGCGGGCAGGGGGGCAGGCTTCTCCAACGAAGGCATCCCCAGCCCGACCCCCACCGGCTTCTTCATGCCCTGAGCGGCCTCCCACGCGTCGCCACCGCGGGTGCGGCGCAGGTTGGTGGGCAGTTCGTCGGAGTTCAGGTGGTGGGGTGCGGCGTGCGTGATCCTGACCGTCGCGATGTCCCCGGGGCGCGGGCGCAGCGCCGGGTCCTCCGGCACGGCGACATGCACCAGCCGGTTGTCGCGGGCGCGGCCGCTCATCCGATTGGTCTCGGCGTCCTTGCGGCCCTCGCCGGTGGCGAACATGACCTCGACCTCCCGGCCGGCGAACTTCCTGTTCTCCTGCCAGGCGAGGTCGTTGACCACCTCGATGAGGCGGTCATAGCGATCCTGGACGACCTCCTTGGGCACTTGGTTCGGCATCGTCGCCGCCGGGGTGCCGGGGCGGATGGAGTACTGGAAGGTGAAGGCTGCGGAGAAGCGGGCCTGCCGCACGACGTCCATGGTGGCGAGGAAGTCCTCCTCGGTCTCGCCGGGGAAGCCGATGATGATGTCCGTGGTGATGGCGGCCTCGGGCATGGCCTGGCGCACCCGGTCGAGGATGCCGAGGTAGCGCTCCGAGCGGTAGGAGCGGCGCATGGCCTTGAGGACGCGGTCGGAGCCGGACTGCAGCGGCATGTGCAACTGGGGCATGACGTTGTGGGTCTCGGCCATGGCCTCGATCACGTCATCGGTGAAGTCCTTGGGGTGGGGCGAGGTGAACCGCACGCGCTCGAGCCCGTCGATGGTGCCGCAGGCGCGCAGCAGCTTCGCGAAGGCCTGGCGGTCCCCGAACTCCACGCCGTAGGCGTTGACGTTCTGGCCGAGCAACGTGATCTCCTGGACGCCCTGGCTGACCAGCATCTCGATCTCCGCGAGGATGTCGCCCGGCCTGCGGTCGGTCTCCCTGCCGCGCAGCGCGGGCACGATGCAGAACGTGCAGGTGTTGTTGCAGCCCACCGAGATCGACACCCATGCCGCGTAGGGCGACTCCCGGCGCGTCGGCAGGTCGCTGGGGAACGTCTCGAGCGCCTCCTTGATCTCGACCTGGGCCTCCTTCTCGACGCGGGCCCGCTCGAGCAGCGCCGGCAGCGCACCCACGTTGTGGGTGCCGAACACCACGTCGACCCAGGGGGCCTTCTTCACGATGAGGTCACGGTCCTTCTGCGCCATGCAGCCGCCGACGGCGATCTGCAGGCCGGGGTGGACCGCCTTGATGCTGGCCATGTGGCCGAGGTTGCCGTAGAGGCGGTTGTCCGCGTTCTCGCGCACCGCGCACGTGTTGAACACCACGACGTCGGCACCGCCGCCGAGCGCGTCGTTGCCCGGCGAGACACGGGTCAGCCCCGCCTCCTCCAGCAGGCCGCTGATGCGCTCGGAGTCGTGGACGTTCATCTGACACCCGTAGGTGATGACGTGATAGGTGCGTGGGTCAGTCATGGCCCGACCATGCTACCCACTACTCTCGTGGACATGAACATCCTGCCTACCGGCCAGCAGTACCGCATCGAGTCCGGCGCCTACGTGGCCGTCGTCACGGAGGTGGGCGCAATGCTGCGCAGCCTGACCCGCGACGGCGTGGAGGTGCTCTGGACGTTCGACGAGGACGAGGCGCCACGCGTGTCGATGGCCAGACAGCTCGTGCCGTGGCCCAACCGCATTCGGGACGGCCGCTACACGTTCGACGGCGTGGAGTACCAGTTGCCCATCAGCGAGCCCGGCCGCAACACCGCGCTCCACGGACTGGGCGAGGGCGTGGCCTGGCGGCTGGTGAGCCACACCGCCGACGAGGTCGTGCTCGCCACCACCATCTACCCGCAGACCGGCTGGAACGCGGTGCTCGAGGTGGAGATCGGCCACGCGATCGACGACGGTGGGGTCACCGTCACGGCGACCGCCCGCAACGTCGGCACCACCCGCGCCCCGTATGGCTACGGCGTGCATCCCTACCTGGCGGCTGACCTCTCGACGGCTGAGCTGACGCTGCCCTTCGCGCAGGAGCTGCAGGTGGACGCGGTGCGGCTGCTGCCCATCGCGCTGACCGGGATCACGGCCGAGCATGACTTCCGTGGGGGCCGCGTCGTCGGCGACACGGAGTTCGACACGGCGCTCACCGGCGCCGACGGGGCCTGGGAGATCCAGCTCACCACCGACGGACGCACGGTGGCCGTCTGGGCGGATGAGACACTTCCCTGGTTCCAGATCTTCACTCCCCCGACGCGTGACGCGCTCGCCGTCGAGCCCATGACGTGCGGGCCGGACGCCTTCAACGAGGGCCCGACGCACGATGGCCTCATGGTGCTGGAGCCCGGCGACGAGACCACTTCTCGTTGGGGCATCCGGGTGGAGCCCTCCGCCTAGCTCAGTGGGCGGTCTCGGTGGCGCGCGACTCGCGCACCACCGTGATCCTGATCTGCCCCGGGTAGCTCAGCGTCTTCTCGACCTCGGCCGCGATGTCGCGGGCCAGGGCGTGGGCGCCGGAGTCGTCGATGTGATCCGGGGACACCATCACGCGCACCTCGCGGCCGGCCTGCATGGCGTAGGCCCGCACGACGCCCTCATGCTTCGTGGCGATGTGTTCGAGGTTCTCCATGCGCTCCACGTAGGCCTCGAGGGACTCGCGGCGCGCGCCCGGGCGGGAGCCTGAGATGGCGTCTGCGGCCTGGGTGAGGATGGCCTCGACGGTGCGAGGCTCCACCTCGTTGTGGTGCGCCTCGACGGCGTGCACGATGTCCTCGTGCTCCCCGTGGTTGCGCAGGAGGTCCGCTCCGATGATGGCGTGGGGCCCCTCCACCTCGTGGGTGAGGGCCTTGCCGATGTCGTGGAGGAACGCCGCGCGCTTGCACGTGGGCACGTCCAGGCCCAGTTCGGCGGCCATGACGCCGGCCAGGTGGGCGCACTCGACCAGGTGGCGCAGCACGTTCTGCCCGTAGGAGGTTCGGAAGGCAAGCGCGCCGACGATGGGGACCAGGTCCGGATGGAGGTCGACGATGCCGACCTCGGTCAGCGCGTCCTCGGCGGCGCGCAGCACGCGTTCGTTGATCCGGCGCACGCTGCGATCGTGGACCTCTTCGATCCGCGCCGGGTGGATGCGGCCGTCTGCGATGAGGTCGACCAGGGTGATGCGTGCGGTCTCGCGGCGCACCGGGTCGAAGCTGCTGAGCAGGACCGATTCGGGGGTGTCGTCGATGAGGACGTTGACGCCGGTGATCTGCTCGAAGGCACGGATGTTGCGGCCCTCACGTCCGATGATGCGGCCCTTCATGTCGTCGCTGGGCAGGTCCACTGTGCTGACCACCGATTCCGAGGTCTGCTCGGAGGCGACCCGCTGGATGGCGGTGGTGATGATGCCCCGCGCGAGGCGATCCGCGTCGCGCTTCGCGGTGGCCTCGATGTCACGGGCGAGCGTGGTGGCGGTGAGCTTGGCCTGGCGTTCCGCGGCGGCGACCACCTCGTGACGGGCGTCCTCCATGGTCAGGGCGGCGATGCGCTCCAGTTCCGCGGTGGCGCGCTCCTCCATGAGGCGGATCTCTTCGCGTTGATCCCGCAGTTGGATGCGCTGGGCGTCGAGGCGTTCGGCGCGGGCGACCAGCCCCTCGGCCTCAGCCGACAGCCTGTCCTCGCGTTCGTGGAGGCGGGATTCGCGGCGCTCCTGCGCGGCACGGGAATCGCGGAGTTCCTGGCGTTGGGAAGCCAGCATGGCCTCCATCTCGGTGCGGCGACGCTCCGCGTCCTCGAGGGCCTCCCGGGCCCGCTCCTCCGCCATCTTGGCGGCGGCCTGCGCATTGGCCCGGGCCGACGAGATGTCGTCCTTGGCCCGACGTTCCCACTTGAGCCGTTCAGCGATGGCCTGGGCGGTCTGGCGCCTCAGGAGTACGCCGAGCACCACCAGGCCCACCAGTGCGATGCCGGCAATGATCCAACCCAGCTCGGGCATGGCGCCTCCTCATATCCGTGTTCCAGCGGTCACGGAAACCACACATGAGGGTTGTCACACACGTCGAAGTCGACGGCAAGCACGCCACGGCGGGCAACGCGGTGGCGAGGGGTGGAATCTTGATGTCTGGGTTGTCAGTAATGTGTCAGTCTTCAGCGCTCCGGCCGGGGGCGGGAGCAGGTTCATGCGGGGCCCGTGGACCTTGCCTAGAGCCTATTGCTCCCCTGTGGAAAACTCAACCGATTCGTCCTGCCAATCGGCGCCCAGCACTTCCTCGAGGACCCCGCTGACGATGCCCGAGGAGAAGCCCCGGCGCGCCAGCACGCCGGCCATCCGGCGGCGCGCGACGTGGCGTTCGAGGTTGCGCATCGACCTGATCCGACGGCGGGCCAGCGTGAGGGCAGCCTCACGTTCGTCCTCCGGGTCAAGCTCCGAGAGGGCCTCGTCGGCGACGTCCCTGTCCACGCCCTTGGCCTGGAGCTCCTGGCGGATGCGGGCCCTTCCCCTCAACCCGAAGCCGGACCGCGAGGCGGTGAGGGCCTGGGCGAAGGCGGCGTCATCGATCAGCCCCACCTCGGTGAAGCGCTCGATGACCTCATCGGTGACGTCTGCGGGCACGTTGCGCCGCTTCATCACCTGACGCAACTCCTGCTCCGAGCGAGCCCTGGTGGCCAGCTGGTCGAGTGCGATCTTGCGGGCCACCTCCACCTGGGTGGCCCGCTCCTCCGCACTCCGCTCAGAAGTCAACTTCGCCGGTCTCCGGGTTCACGTCCGCGGGCACGTCCTCCTTGTCGATGCCGAGGTGCACGCGGATGCGGCGCTCGATCTCCGCTGCGACGTCGGGGTTCTTCTTGAGGAAGCTGCGGGCGTTCTCCTTGCCCTGACCGAGCTGGTCGGCCTCGTAGGTGAACCAGGCCCCGGCCTTGCGGATGATGCCGGCGTCCACGCCCATGTCGATGAGTGAGCCCTCGCGGGAGATGCCCTCGCCATAGATGATGTCGAACTCGGCCTGCTTGAAGGGCGGAGCCACCTTGTTCTTGACGACCTTGACGCGGGTGCGGTTGCCCACCATCTCCGTGCCGTCCTTGAGCGTCTCGATGCGGCGCACGTCGAGGCGCACCGACGAGTAGAACTTCAGGGCTCGGCCACCGGTGGTGGTCTCGGGGTTGCCGAACATCACGCCGATCTTCTCGCGGAGCTGGTTGATGAAGATGGCGGTGGTGTTGGAGTTCTTGAGGGCGCCGGTCATCTTGCGCAGCGCCTGCGACATCAGGCGGGCCTGGAGGCCGACGTGCGAATCGCCCATCTCGCCCTCGATCTCCGCGCGCGGGGTCAGGGCCGCGACCGAGTCGATGACGACGAGGGTCAACGCGCCGGACCGCACCAGGGTGTCGGCGATCTCGAGGGCCTGCTCGCCGTTGTCTGGCTGCGAGACCAGCAGTTCGTCGGTGTTGACGCCGAGGCGCTGGGCGTAATCCGGGTCGAGGGCGTGCTCCGCGTCGATGAAGGCGCAGATGCCGCCGTCCTTCTGGGCGTTGGCGATGGCATGCAGCGCGACGGTGGTCTTGCCGCTGGACTCCGGGCCGTAGACCTCGACCACGCGGCCGCGGGGCAGGCCGCCGATGCCGAGCGCCACGTCCAGTGCCACCGAGCCGGTGGGGATGATGTCGATGGGGAGGCGCGAATCCTCGCCCAGCTTCATGACCGAGCCCTTGCCGTGGGCCTTCTCAATCTGGGCGAGCGCTGCTTCCAGCGCCTTGTTGCGGTCCGATACGGCCATCAGGGTTTCCTTCCGAGGATCCGGCTGCGGGCCGGAGGTTTCGTGTTCATGGTCACTGTAGGCAGCGGCTCCGACAATTCGTCATCGGCCGTGTCATCTGTGGATAACCACCGGGTCAAATCTAGGCGAACACGCGTTCTAATCAAGCGTGACACGCCGATCGACTCACTGCAGGTTGGCGGGAAGCTCCAGTTGCTTCCAGACCGCGCGCCAGATGCGCTTGCACGGGATGCCGGCCTCAAGGGCCTCCCTCACCGTGCGGCTGCCGAGTTCCTCGAGCACGACCGAACCCGCCCACGTCGCGGCATACCCGGCAGGTAGCACCTCGTTCATCCGTTCCCAGAGCTCAACTTCACGCACGGGGCAACGGTACACGCGCCCCATTCACGCGCCCACCGCTCATTCCAAGTGAGCACAAGGTAGAATCTCGCTCAGCAAACGCGCAAAGGAGCATCATCGAATGAACGCGCCCGGCACCCCATCGCACAAACGCTCAGACCGCATGGTCGCCCTCCTCGCTCTCCTCTCGGAGCAGGGCCAGCTCCCGCTGTCCTACCTCGCAGAGCAACTGGGCGCCTCGGCCGCCACGATCCGCCGTGACGTCGCGCTGCTGGCGTCGCAGGGGTTGTTGGAGCGCACGCACGGCGGCGCCCGTCCGATGAAGGGCAACCGGGAACTGCCGGTGCGCCTGCGCGACGGCCGCAACCAGGACGCGAAGCGGCGCATCGCCCGCACGGTCGCCAGCCTCATCCCGGCCGGCAAGCACGCGATCGGCCTCACGGGCGGCACCACGACGGCGGAGGTGCTGCGCGCGCTGCGGCACCGCGACGACCTCACGATCATCACCAACTCGCTCAGCATCGGCCTCGAGGCAGCGGAGCAGGGCCAGGGGCGCGTGCTGATCGCTGGTGGCGTCCTTCGCTCCAGCTCACTGGAACTGGTCGGCTCGCTGGCCGAGTCGACGATGAAGCTGGTCAACGTGGGCACGGCCGTCGTCGGCGCCGACGGCGTCAGCGCCTCGGGCGGGTTGACCACGCACGACGAGATCGAGGCCAGGACGAACCTGGCGATGATCGAGCGCGCGCAGCGGGTGATCGTCGCGATCGACTCGACGAAGATCGGTCACACGACGCTGGCCCGCGTCGCGGACCTCAAGGACATCCAGGTGCTGGTCACCGACTCCGGCGCGCCGGAGGCAGAACTCCAGCGCATCCGGAACGCTGGCGTCGAGGTGCACGTGGTCGAGGGACCACGCCACCTCTGAGCCTCAGGCGGCCACCGCCACGCGCGGGAGGCGCTGCGCCTCGAGCGCGGCGAGCTTTGCGCTCACCGTCGCCATGAGGTCTGACAGCGACACGTCCAACGCGGACGCGATGGCGAAGAGGACCTCGCTGGAGGCCTCCTTGTGTCCGCGTTCGATCTCCGAGAGATATCCGAGCGAGACCATGCTGGCCATGGAGACCTCTCGCAGGGTCATGCCGGCGCACATCCGGAGTTCCCGGAGTGTCTCGCCCATCACCTTGCGAATCAGAATCGTCTTCACGGCAGTTCCTATCTGACCACGGGCCGAGCGCCCGCCGTCGACAGGTGTAACAAGAAGGATCCGGCCTTTGTTCCCGGATAGCTGAACTTTCTCAGAGCACCCGCATCAGCATCTCGAAGGCGTGCTCGGTGGCCGCCTCACGGATGGCCTCCCGGTCGCCCTCGAACTCGCGCAGCTCGGTGTACTGGGGTGCGGGCGACATGCCCACCTTGGGGCCGACCACGGCGAACCAGACGGTGCCCACCTTGGCGCCGTCGGCCTCGGTGGGGCCGGCGACGCCGGTGGTGGCGATGGCCCAGTCGGCCTCGCAGCGCCGCTGGGCGCCGACGGCCATCTGCAGGGCGGTCAGTTCGTTGACGACGCCCTCGGTGTCGATGAGTTCCTGGTCCACGCCGGCAAGGGTGTGCTTCAGGTCGCGTGCGTAGGTGATGAGCCCGCCGCGGTAGACCTTCGAGGCGCCCGGGACGCTGGTGATGGCTGCCCCGAGCCCGCCGCCGGTGAGCGATTCACAGGTGGCCAAGGTCACGGTGCGCTGCTGGAGCTTCTTGATCAGATCGGCAACGACAGTCATGCCTGACAGGCTACTGGTCAGGCCTCCTGCGCGCGTCCCTTCTGCCGGATGAGCCACGCGTGGCGCAGGTAGTCGAGACCGGTCACGACCGTGAGCAGCAGCGCCGCCCACATCAGCGCCCAGGCCACGACCTGCAGGGGGCCGGGCAGGAATGCGAGGTTCAGGCTGAACAGGATGAGCGCGAACGTCTGGGTCAGGGTCTTGGCCTTGCCGCCCTTGTTGGCCGCCATGATGCCGTACTTGGCGATGGCGGCACGGACCCAGGTGATGCCCCATTCCCGCAGCAGGATCAGCACGGTGAAGAACCATGGCAGTTCGCCCAGGATGCTGAGCGAGACGAAGGCCGCGCCCGTCAGCGCCTTGTCCGCGACGGGGTCCCACAGCTTGCCGAAGTCCGTCACGAGGTTGTACTTCCGCGCGATGTTGCCGTCGGCGACGTCGGTGAGCATCGCGAGCACGAAGACGATGGTGGCCCACAGTCGCCACGTGAAGTCGTCGGGGCCCATGAACATCAGCACGACGTAGACCGGCACCAGGATGATCCTGATGACGGTCAGCACGTTGGGCACGTTCCAATTGCTCTGCTTGGGTGCGTCCTCCGACGCCGCCCGGCGCGGCGCGTCGCTCACGTTGTCTGTCACAGTGCCTCCGCGATGAGATCGATCCCCGTCGAGTCGACGACTCGGGCGGGCACGAGGCTGCCCACAGGCGCCTCGCGGTTCAGGGTGACGGCGCCGTCGGTCTCCGGTGCCTGGTGTTCGGCGCGGCCGTAGGTCTCGCCGTCGTCGGTACCCTCCACGAGCACGACGATGTCCTCGCCGATGCGCTCCGCAGCGCGGGCCTCCGCGACGTCGACCGCGAGGTCCGCCAGCATGGCGCGGCGCTCCTCGATCACGTCCTCGGGCAGGTGGCCGGGCAGCGTGACGCCTTCGGTGCCCTCCTCGTCGGAGTAGCCGAAGACGCCGAGCACATCGAGTTCGGCGGCGATGATGAACTGGCGCAGCGTCTCCACGTCGTCGTCGGTCTCCCCGGGGAAGCCTGCGATGACGTTGCTGCGGATGCCGGCGGCGGGCGCGAGGCGGCGGATGCCGGAGATGAGGTCCAGGAAGCTGTCCGGGTCACCGAAGCGGCGCATGCGGCGCAGCACGGGGCGCGAGGCGTGCTGGAAGCTCAGGTCGAAGTACGGCACCACCTTGTCGATGGCGAGCATGGATTCGACGAAGCCGGGGCGGATCTCGGCGGGCTGCAGGTAGCTGACGCGGATCCAGTCGAGCCCGTCGATGCCGGAGAGCCGCTCCAGCAACTGCTCGAGCCGCACGTCGGCGCCCAGGTCCTTGCCATAGCTGGAGGTGTTCTCGGAGACGAGGAAGAGTTCCTTGACGCCCTCGTGCACGAGCCAGCGGGCCTCGGCCTCGAGCTCGTCGAGGGGGCGCGAGAGGTAGGAGCCGCGGAAGGCGGGGATGGCGCAGAAGGCGCAGCGCCGGTCGCAGCCGGAGGCGATCTTCAGCGACGCGGTGGGGCCGCCCGCGAGGCGACGGCGTGCGCCGGG
>DURG01000048.1 GCA_012837465.1 Propionibacterium sp.
CGAGGAGCGGCCGCCGCCCCACCCGCGGCCGCTGCTGCGGGTCGACGAGTAGCTGCTGCCCCGGCCGCTGACGACCTTGCCCACCGAATCCATGAAGGACCGCGTACCTCGGGCGAGGGAGCCGTCGCCGATGTCAGGGCGGCGGTCCCACGTGGAGGTCTGCCGACGACGGTTGGAGCCGTGCGCGCTGCTCCAACTCGCCGGGCGGGTCAGCGCCTGCCAGGCCGGCTGGCGCTCTCGCTCCGGGAAGCGGGAGTACATGTCGCCCAGCACCTGCCGCCACGAGTCCTCGGCGCCGAACACGACGGCCCACGGGAGGAGCTTCTCGTACAGGTCGACGCGGGACTCGTCGTCGCGAGGGGCGGTCTCGACGTTGTTCATCCAGCGGATCCGCTCGCCCTCGGAGGTCGTGACGAAGCGCTCGAGGCCCGCGAGGTAGCGCTGCATCTCGAGACCGCGCTCGGTGAGCCGGCCGTGGACGGGCAGGAGGTGGAAGGCCCAGAGCACCAGCATGACGGCGATCACGCCGGCGGGCAGGAACCACCAGCCGAGCCCGGCGAGGCCGATCCAGACCTGGTACAGGCCGTAGCTGAGGATCGCGAGGAAGCCGAACCACAGCATGAGCGGGCCGAAAGTGATCTGCTCGCGCAGTTGCTTGTCGAGCAGCGCGTGGTCGCGGAGGTGTTGCGCCTCGTTGAGGGGGAAGATGCCGCGCACGCGGTCGAGCGGATGGACCTTGTTGGGCCCACCGAACAGCGCCTCGGTGATGGGGCGGATGTAGCCGCCCATCTTCGAGGCGGCAGGGCCGTCGAGGGGCGCGAACCACCGGAGGCTGAGGCCCTCCCTGTGGGCCCTGCGCTCCGAGGGGGACAGGGATGTTGCCGGAGCCGGTACCTCCGCTTCCGCGGTGCTGGTCACCTGGCCGAGCCCCTCCGTCGCCAACCAGACGAGGTGGGCGGCGGCGCCACGCTCAGGGACCCCGAGGAAGTCGGCCGCGAGCACCGGTTCGAGGCTATCGGGAGGGGTGAACTGGGTGACGATGCCCACCTCCCCGGGAGCCGGGTTACGGACGAGCCTGCGGGTGAGGAGGGAGACGGCGAGCGTGGCCAGGCCGATCCCGAGGAGCCCGGCGATGCCCCACCATCCGTGTGAACGTGCCCGGCTGGGGCGCAGGGGGTCGGCGACGGTGCCGTCCTGCAGGCCGACTGCGATCGTCATGTTCTCGTAGGCGCCGACGCCGGTGAGGGTGGCGCTGAAGGTGTCGCCGTCGCGGGTGATGGTGCAGGTCTCGCTCGAGCCGGCGCGGCCCTGGTAGCAGGCGGCGTCGCCCGTGAGGTGGCCGGCGAGGCTGGGCCCGATGACGAGGTCGGCCCGGACGGACTCGAACCCGTTGGGCCACTCTGTGCCGTTGACGTTGAGGTAGATCTCCTGGATGTCATCGGCGGTCGAGACCGTCTTCAGCAGGTCGTAGGAGATGCGAAAGTCGAAGGTGCGCTCGAACTGGCGCTCGAGGAGGGGGTCGTTGCGGTCGATGAGTAGTTCGATGTCGCCGTTGGGGAGTTCCCGCCTCTCGAAGGGGTACTCCTTGCCCTCGGCGTCGCGGATGTCGAGGTTTGTGAGCCCGACGTCCTGGCCGTCGTGGTGGGGGATCAGGACGCGGGTGATGCCCAGCCGGTTGGGGGTGAGCGTATCGCTGATGGACTCGGTGATGTGGAGGTGCACCTCGTCTCCCACCTTGCTCGCCTCGTACGTGGCGTGGAAGTGGTGCATCGGCGGCTCCGACGACGTCGGCTCCCGCCCGGTGAAGGCCGACACGATCAGGAGGGCCGCAACCACGGCGGCGACCCAACCCAGGGGGTACGCGATCCACTTGCGCCACAGTCTCATCACCGGGCCGATTCTGCCTGATGCGCGGCGCCAGAGGTGGAGGTTCCGCGAGTGGGGTCGGCTGTGCGCCCGGCTCACGGAATGTCGGGCGCGGACGGTATCCTGAGCGGGCTCCAATGGTGGGGTGAATCTGGAGGACACCGTGACTGTTTCTGGCCTGATCCGACGCGTGGCGGCGGTTGCCGCGGGGATTGCGCTCGCCGTCGGGGGAGTGCTCGCTCCCACGCAGGCGCGCGCCGACATCTACACGGAGGAAGGCACCCATGAGGTCAACGGCCGCCTGTGGAGCACGCGGTGCGAGCCGTACTCGCAGACCGAGCGCTGCCGCACTGAGATCTGGGGCACCACCGTCACGTACCGCAACGGCCGCTTCGTCGTGACCAACGGGTGGCAGTTCAACAACCTCACCTACAAGGCCTCGCCGAGGTCGCTGTGGGAGGGCAACCTCGTCGGCGGCAACGGCGAGGTCGGCTACGACAACGTGTGGACTGCCAGGGACGGCCGCAAGTGGCGCACCGAGTGCGACACGCAGACCACAGGTCGCGGCGGGTGCCGCAGTTACGTCGAAGCATCCGTGATCGGGAAGACCGCCTCGGGCTACGAGTGGCAGACCAAGTGGATCCTCAACAACATGGTGCGCTTCGGCGCCTCGAAGCCCAGCACGCCCCCGCTCCCACCCGCGACGAAGACCCTCAAGGAGAACATCGCCGCCATCCCGGACCCGGCGCTGCGGGAGTGCGTCGCCAATTCCCTGCGCGACGTGACCACCAACCCCACCGGACCCTTTGGCCCGTGGGACGTGAACTGCCCGGATTCGACGGTCAAGTCCCTGGCGGGCCTGGGTGTCTTCCCGACGCTGCGTGGCCTGGAGTTGGCAGAGAGTGACCTCACCGACCTCTCCACGCTGCCCAACATGGCGGGCCTGGAATGGATCGGGCTCGGTCAGAACCAGCTCACGAGCATCGTCGGCGTCGAGCGGGCGCCCAAGCTGGTGTCGCTCGACCTCACCGGCAACCACCTCGCCGACATCACGCCGCTGGCCAAGCTCCCCAACCTCGAAACCGTCCACCTCGCGGCCAATGAACTCACCGAGGTCAGCGTGTTGACCGGGCTCGGGCACCTGCAGGAACTTGACGTCTCCCTCAACCCGATCGAGGATCTCTCCCCGATCTGGGCCTTGGATCTGACGTCGCTCCAGATCGACGTGCTAGGCGTGGCCGATCTCTCGGTGCTGGAGGGCATGGCCTCGCTGCGTTCGCTGTCCATCGCCGACACGGTCGTCACCGACCTGACTCCGCTGGCCGCGCTGACCTCGCTCGAAGAACTCATGCTGGCGAGCAACCCGGTCTCGGACCTGAAGCCGATTGCGGATCTTCCGCTGACACACCTCCATCTGGGCGGCACGGATGTGGAGTACGTCGCTCCCCTCGCGGGCATGACGACCCTGAGGGTGCTCGACCTCACCGGGATCCGCGACCAGGTACTCGACCTCGACACGCTCGACGCCTTGCTCCCTGACCTGAAGATCTACCCCGAGGCCTGAGTCAGCCTCCGCGGCCGAGTATGTGGGCGGCTCCGGGTGGGTCGCCCTCGATGCCCTTCGTGGTTCAGCGCGCGGCGAGGCTAGCGGGGTTTCGACGCGACCGCGCTCATCGTTCCTCGGGGGCGGTCGGCTCAACCAGCGTGAGGGGCGGTCGGCTCAACCAACGTGGAGGGCGACCGCGGTCATCGGGCCGACGACCACCCTCACCTTGCCGTCCTTCACCTCAAGGCCCTGGCCCGTGCACTCCGGGTCGCCCACCGCGTCGCAGTAGGTGCCGTCCGGCAGGTTGGTGGTCAACTCAGCCTCGACTTCCTCCGACGAGTCGCCGTTGATCGCGATCAGGCCAAGGTCGCCGCGGTCGAAGGCGACTGCATACCCCTCACGCCACACGTTCTCCACCTCGGAGTCGCCCACGACGGCGACCCACTGCGCCAGGCCCGCGTAGGTGCGGTGGTCACACACCCACGCACCCGGCTCGTACCGGCCGTCGTGCGAGGGCTCGGCGCACTCGATGTCGGCGACCACGCCGTCGACCTGGACCGCCCCCGCGTCGCGGTCGGTGAACGCGTAGCCGCTGTACAGCGTCGGCGTGCCGAACGGGATGGCGAGCATCAGGATGTTGGCCAGGTGGTACTTCTCCGGGTCCTGGTTGGTGAGGGTCTGGCGGCTGCGCTCGGTGTCGTGGTTGGTCACGAACGTGTACGCCTGCTCGGACGGAACTTGGCCGTCGTAGAGATCGAGCGCGCGGTGCACGGCCCCGCCCGGCACGATGCCGGCGATGTCCTTGGCGAACTGGAACGCAAACACGGAACCTGCGTCCAAGTACTCCTCGGGCTGCACGGGTTCGCCGGAGCCGCGGATGACCTCGGAGATGATGATGGGGTCGCCCTCGACGGCGTCGACGATCGCCTCCACGTCCTCTGCGGGCATGTGCTTGGCGGCATCGATGCGGAAGCCGTCGACGCCGAGGGAGATCAGGTCGTCGAGGTAGCCCACGATCTTCTCGCGCA
Source organism: Propionibacterium sp. (assembly GCA_012837465.1). Classification (GTDB taxonomy): domain Bacteria; phylum Actinomycetota; class Actinomycetes; order Propionibacteriales; family Propionibacteriaceae; genus Arachnia. The sequence goes on from DURG01000048.1 coordinate 4,441, forward strand.
CGGAGGGGTCGTCGGTGCGGAGGTCGGCGAGGTTGCTCAACTCGCACGTCTGCACCTCTTCGCGATCCTGGTAGTTCTCGATGTTGCCGCTGGGGGTGTCGCAGAGGTGGAAGTCCTCCTGCGTGTACAGGTCGGGGTACGTGTAGTGGGTGAACTCGGAGCCGGCGAATCCCCGCCCGCCGTCGATGCCGGCCATGTGGTTGATGACGGCATCGGCGATGACCTTGACCCCCGCGTCGTGGCAGGCGCCCACCATGGCCTCGAAC
>DURG01000049.1 GCA_012837465.1 Propionibacterium sp.
GGTCGCTCCCTGAGCCAGCCGCCCGCGGCTGGTCGACGGGCGCAGCCCCGGGTCCCGAGTGCCCCGCGGGTGCCGGGTCTGAGCCGAGCGTTGCTGATCCGCGGGGTGTATCGAGGGACCTTTCAAGCCCCGCGCCCGGCTCAGGAATAGGGAGGGGCGAACGCGCCCTCATCATCGCCGCGCCTGCGCTCGCCGTCGTCGCCTCGCGGCTCGCGCTCAGCGGTGGGCTCTCGGTCTGGTACCTCGTCGCGACCCTGGGCTCGCTCTTCCTCCTCGGCCTCGCCGCGCTCCTGGTGCTCAAGTGGCTTCGCCCCCGTGCCGACCCCATCTGGCTCTGGGCCGCGCTTGGTGGCGCACTCCTGCTGCGCACCATCGCGCTGGGCATCGGCATGGGCATCACCGGGCCGCTGGGCTACTGGTTCCGCTTCTGGACCGACCCCACCGCCCGCACCGGCTACGTCACCATCGCGTTCGCGCTGTTCGTCTGGTCCTTCCTGGCGATCGTCGTCGTGCTGGCCCGGGTGTACGGGCTGCGGCTGCGGCAGGGAATCGGTGCCGTGCTGCTGGGCTGGGGCCTCCCGCTACTGATGCTCGGCGGGTTGCTCACCGCCTCCGGGTTGGAGACGGGCCTCACCGCGATCAACGACCAGATGGCCATCCTGCCGCTGGGCCTCTCCCGCATCCTCGGCATCACGACGCACCTGGGGATCCCGTCGGCGCTGCCGGGCTGGTTGTTGCTCGCCGGGGCCGGCTTCGCCGTCGCGGGGCTGATCCTCGCCGCCGGCCGGCGAACTGCCTCTGGCGCTGGGCGGCCGGGGTTGCGATGATGTGCGGGTGAAGCAGGACCCAGCTGGGAACCCCGAGGGAGACCATCCGGCCCACCCCGAACTTGATCACGTACTCGACGAGGCGCGCGCCCACGGCGATGAGCCGCCCACGCTGGAGAAGCTGGCCCGCAGCGCACACTTCAGCCCGTTCCACCTCTCCCGCCGTCTACGGGAGCACCTGGGCTTCCCGCTGCGCGACTTCCTGGCGGCCCTGCGTGTCGAGCGGGGCATCGAGGAGTTGGTGGAGGGCCATGACGTGATCCGCGCGCAGACCGAGGCCGGGCACGAATCGGCCTCCAGCTTCACCCGCTCATTCGCCAGGCACACTGGGCTGGCTCCCTCGAGGTACCGAGACCAACTGCGCTTCCTGGCCGCCTACCTCGCCCGGCACATGGACAGCACGGACCCGCTCATCGCCTTGTACCGCGGATTCCCCGACGACGTACATCCGCAGGAACACCCGCTGACGCTGCGCGTCGACGGGGCCCAGCCGGGCACCGCGGTGTTCATCGCGCTGAACTCCCGCCTCATCCTGCGGGGCGCACCTGAGCTGGGTGTGGCGCTCCTCGGCACGGCCGAGTACACCGTCGACCAGATCCCCGATGGCACCTACTACGCCATGGTGGTGGAGGTGCCGCGCTCCGCCGGGATGCGCGCCTACTTCCAGATGGACCGCAACCGCAGGCAACTGCGCCGCGAGCCCATCACCTTCCCGCTGGCGGAGCCCTTGGAGGTGGTGCTGGAACTGCGTGACCTGCTGCCCACGGACCCGCCCATCACCCCGAACCTGCCCAAGCTGTTCTTCGAAGGTGTGCTCAGCAGCGTCACCGTGGAAGACCGCAACTCAGGACAAGCACCCGGTGCTGCCGGTTCTTAGGCTGGCGCTACCAGTTCTCATAGGAGGAAACATGCCAACTCTGGCCACCTACATCGCCTTCCTCGGCAACAGCAAGGAAGCCTTCGAGTACTACCACGACGTTTTCGGCGGCGAGCTGAACCTCGTCACCTACGGTGACATGCCTCCCATGGAGGGCATGCCGTTCGAGCCTGACCCCAACTCCGTCGCCCACGCCACCCTCACGCTGCCCGGTGGCGTCATCGCCGGCGGCGACGCCATGCCCGGCGAGGACTACACCGTCCAGGGTTCCATCTATTCGCTGCTGTACTCCCTCGACGACGTGGAGGAGGCCCGGCGGCTGATCCAGCGCCTCGCCGACGACGGCGGGTCCATCCAGATGCCGTTCGAACCGTCGCCGTGGGGCAGTCACTACGGCCAGGCCTTCGACAAGTTCGGCGTGTTCTGGGCCTTCGACGTCGAAGACGCAGCCGTTGCGTGAGCCGGGTCCCGAGTGCCTCGCGCGCAGCGATGAGGAAGCATGCGCGGCACCGACGCGCGAGGCGTATCGAGGGAC
>DURG01000050.1 GCA_012837465.1 Propionibacterium sp.
AGCCCTCGGTGAGCCGCTCGCGGGCCAGCGTGTCCTGCGCCTCGGCCTCCGGGCCCAACCTCGTCTGGGCGCGCACCCCGGCCTCGGCGGGATCTGCGGAGCTGATCGCATTGCGGGCGGCGGAGGTGGCCAGTGCCCCGGCGTTGCCGAGGGCGAACGCGAGGATGCCGGTGGTGGCTGTGACGAGGGCGAAGAGCGTTGCCAGCAGCACTGCGGACGCGCGGGCCCGGCGCAGCGCCCAAGCCCACCATGTCGTCATGGTGCCCAACTGTAGGGCGTGGTTGTGGGGTGGGGGCGATCGTCACCAGATGGATCCGGGCAGCTGTCGCGGCGACCGCAGCCGTCGCAACGCTCACCCATCCGCGCCATCCTGCCCGTGGCGGCATCGGGGCCGAACCGCTGTAGGCTGAGCGGGTGCTCGGCAATGACGATCCCAGGGCCTTCGAGGGCCCCAAGGAAGAGTGTGGCGTCTTCGGGGTGTACGCACCCGAGGAAGACGTCGCGCAGCTGACCTACTACGGCCTGTTCGCCCTCCAGCACCGGGGGCAGGAGTCCGCCGGCATGGCGGTGTCGAACCTGCAGCGCATCATGGTGTTCAAGGACATGGGGCTGGTCAGCCAGATCTTCGATCAGGCCACGCTGAAGTCGCTCCAGGGCCGGCTCGCGATCGGGCACACCCGCTACGCCACCACCGGTGCCAGCGTCTGGCAGAACGCCCAGCCGACCTTCCGCTCGCTGAACGGCAAGGGCATCGCGCTGGCTCACAACGGCAACATCACCAACGCCCACGAACTCGAGGCGTGGTTGGCGGAGCTCGACCCCAGCGAGCAGCACGAGTCCAAGAAGAAGGCGATGGACTCCACGAACGACACGGCGCTGATCACAGCGCTGATGGCGAGCTTCCCCGGCCAGGACGTCGAGGACATCGCCATGACGGTGCTGCCGCGCATCAAGGGCGCATTCTGCCTCACGTTCATGACCGAGACCACGCTGTACGCCGCGCGTGACCCGCAGGGCGTGCGCCCGCTGGTGCTCGGGCGCCTGTCCAACGGCTGGGTGGTCGCCTCCGAGACCGCTGCGCTCGACCTGGTGGGCGCCAGCTTCATCCGCGAGGTGGAGCCCGGCGAACTGCTCACCATCGACGTCGGCGGCATCCGGTCGCGACGCTTCGCGGAGGCCCGGCCCAAGGGCTGCATCTTCGAGTACGTCTACGTCGCCCGCCCCGACACCACGATCGCCGGCAAGAGCGTCAACGCCGTGCGCATCCGCGTCGGCGAACAGTTGGCCCGCGAGTGCCCGGCCGATGCCGACATGGTCATCCCCGTGCCGCAGTCCGGCATCCCATCGGCCGTCGGCTACGCCCGCGAATCCGGCATCACCTACGGCCAGGGCCTCGTCAAGAACAACTACGTGGGTCGTACCTTCATTGAGCCCAGCCAGACCATCCGCCAACTCGGCATCCGGCTCAAACTCAACCCGCTGCGCGAGGAGATCGCCGGCAAGCGCCTCGTCGTCGTCGATGACTCCATCGTCCGCGGCAACACCCAGCGCGCGCTGGTGCGGATGCTGCGCGAGGCCGGCGCCAAGGAGGTCCACGTGCGGATCTCGTCGCCGCCGGTCGAGTGGCCCTGCTTCTACGGCATCGACTTCTCCACCCGGGCGGAACTGATCGCGCCCGGCCTCACCGTCGACGACATCTGCCGCTCGATCGGCGCGGATTCGCTCGGCTTCGTCTCGCTCGAGGGTCTCACGGAGGCCACGCAGGTGCCGGCCGAGAACCTGTGCCGCGCCTGCTTCGACGGCCAGTACCCCATCGCCATCCCACCGGCCCAGGCCGAACTGCTGCACCTGGAGGAGATCAAGTGACCGAACAGAAGAGCGCCTACGCGGCGGCCGGCGTCGACATCGAGGCGGGCGACCGCGCCGTCGAACTGATGAAGCGCCACGTCGCCAAGACCCGCAGGCCCGAGGTGCTGGGCGGCCTCGGGGGCTTCGCCGGCTTCTTCGATGCCTCGGCGCTCAAGGGCTACGACCATCCCGTGCTGGCCAGCGCCACCGACGGCGTGGGCACCAAGGTCGCCATCGCGCAGGCCATGGACAAGCACGACACGCTGGGCTTCGACCTCATCGGCATGCTCGTCGACGACCTCGTCGTCGCCGGCGCGGAGCCGCTGTTCGTCACCGACTACATCGCCTGCGGCAAGGTGGTTCCCGAGCGGATCGCCGCCATCGTGGGCGGCATCGCCGACGCGTGCGTTGCTGCGGGCTGCGCGCTCATCGGCGGAGAGACCGCGGAGCACCCCGGGCTGCTGGGCCCCGACGAGTACGACATCGCCGGCGCCACCACCGGCGTCGTCGAGAAGTCCAGGATCCTGGGCGCCCACCGCGTCCGCTCCGGCGACGCCGTGATCGCCATGGCTTCCTCCGGCCTCCACTCCAACGGCTACTCCCTGGTGCGCCACGTGCTGCTCGAGCAGGCCGGCTGGAAGCTGGACAGGCACGTCGACGACCTCGGCCGCACCCTCGGCGAGGAGCTCCTGGAACCCACCAAGGTATATGCGTTGGACGTGCTCGACCTCATCCGCAACGTCGAGGTGCACGCCCTCAGCCACGTGACCGGCGGCGGCCTGGTCAACAACCTGGCCCGCGTGATGCCCGAGGACATGACCGCGGTGCTGCAGCGCTCCAGCTGGACCCCGCCGTCGATCTTCCAGCTCGTGCAGGAGGTGGGGAAGATCTCGCAGCCCGACATCGACGCCACCCTCAACATGGGCGTCGGGATGGTCGCCATGCTGCCGGCCAGCCAGGTCGACGCGGCGCTGGCCCTGTTGCAGGGTCGCGGCGTGGAGTCGTGGCTGCTGGGCGAGGTGCAGGCCGTCGAGGGGCCGGGCGCCGCCGTCCTTGTCTGAGCCGCTGCGTTACCTCAGCAACGCCGACGTCAGCACGGCGCTGCCCACGCCGCTGCGCGCCGTTGAACTCGCCGGGCAGGCGCTGCGGATGCGTGCCCACGGCGCCGCCCAGGTGCCACCCAAGCCCGCCGTGACCTTCGGTGACAACGCATTCGCCAACGCCATGCCCGTGGCCGCGCCAGGGCTGTTGGGCTGCAAGTGGATCACTCTGGTGCCCGCCAACGCGTCGCAGGGCCTGCCCACGGCCAACGGGTTGATGATCGTGAGCGACGCGGAGACGGGTCTCCCGGTGTGCCTCATGGCCGCCGGCGCGCTGCCGCTCGACTACGCCAGCTCGATCGGCGCCAGGCTGGCGTCGACCTGCACCGTCTGGTCGGACGACGTGGAACAGTTCGCCGCCGTCGCGCCTGCGAAGCTGGGGGCGGACTATCCGCTGGCCACCGACTGGGTCGGCCGACGCCTCCCTGAACCAAACGTGGGCTCGCGAACGTTGGCCGAAGGGCGGCCGATGGGTCGCCTGCTGTGCCAGAACCTGGGCAACGCGGCGAGCGACATCGTCGTCGCCGCCGAGGTCGCCGCCACCGCAACCGCCCGCGGCCTCGGTCAGGTTCTGGAGGGCGAGCTCCGGTAGCGGGCGCTGCGCGCGTGCGGAATGATCGGTACATGAGAATCCATGGTCCCCACCCGTCGAAGGGCAGCCGGTGAGCACGCTCGGGGCGACGCTCGCCGGGGTGCTCCCCATCCTGCTGCTCATCGCGCTGGGCGTGCTGCTGCGGCAGCTCAAGGTGCTCGACGACCACACTGTCGAGGGATTCAAGAAGCTCGTCGTCAACGTCGTGCTGCCCGCCGTGCTGTTCCTCGCCTTCCTCGGGCTCGAGTTCCAGCGCGAGTACCTGGCCGTCGTCGTGCTGGTGCCCGGGCTGTGCCTCCTCCTGCTCGCGGTGGGGTACCTCGTGCCGCGACTCCTCAAGGCGCCTCCCGTCGCGCCCTTCCTGTTCACCGGGTTCGAGTTCGGCATGGTGGGCCTGGCCCTGTTCACCGCCGCCTACGGACTGGAGCACGCCCCCGCCGCGGCGATCGTCGGGCTGGGGCACGAGTTCTTCATCTGGTTCGTCTTCGTCACGCTGCTGAAGCGACAGAGCGATGGCGCGGTGTCGCTGGGGGAGACCGTGCGCTCGTTCGTCACGTCGCCGGTGATCGTCGCGATCTTCGCGGGCCTGCTGCTCAACCTCGCCGGGCTGGGGTCCTTCCTCGAGGAGAACGCGCTCACCGGCGCACTGCTCGCCGTCGCGAGCCACCTGGCGGCGATGATCGTGCCGCTGATCCTGATCGTCGTCGGCCACGGCTCGAGGCTGACGCGCGACGGCGTGCGCCAGGCCGCGCCGTTCGTCGCCGTGCGGTTCGTGGTGTGCCTCGCGTTGGCGCTGCTGGCGTCGTGGGGTGCGGGGGCCTGGCTCGGGCTGGGCGCCCCGGTACAGGCGGCGCTGTTCATGCTGTTCATCCTGCCGCCGCCGTTCATCGTGCCGCTGTTCCTGCCCGCCCGGCGCGGTGGGGAGATCACGTTCGCCAACAACGTGTTGAGCCTCTACACGTTGCTGAGCATCGTGGCCTTCATCGGCCATGTGATCGCGGTGCCGGTCGTCAGATAGCCGAGCCCTTCAGGGGGCAAGTATGCTCACCCCCGTGAGCAACGCAGCAGACGGTTTCTTTGGTCAGTACGGCGGACGGTTCGTGCCGCCCCAGCTCGAGACTCCCCTGGCCGAGGTGGCCGAGGCCTATCAGGAGGCGATCAAGGACCCGGAGTTCATCGCCGAGTACGAGGCGCTCCTGACCGACTACGTCGGCCGCCCGTCGCCGCTGTTCAAGGCGCAGCGGCTCACCGACCACCTGGGCGGGGCCACCATCTACCTCAAGCGTGAGGACCTCAACCACACGGGCGCGCACAAGATCAACCACTGCCTCGGTGAGGCGCTGCTGGCCAAGCGGATGGGCAAGAAGAAGCTGCTCGCCGAGACCGGCGCCGGCCAGCACGGGGTCGCGCTGGCCACGGCCGCGGCGCTCGTGGGCCTCGAGTGCGAGGTCCACATGGGGTCCATCGACATCGCCAAGCAGCACCCCAACGTGGTGCGGATGAAGCTGCTCGGAGCCAATGTCGTCGCCGTCGACAGGGGCGGCGCCGCGCTCGCGGACGCTGTCGACTCGGCCTTCGACGTGTTCGCCGCCGACTACCAGGACACCTTCTTCGCCATCGGGTCCGTCGTGGGCCCGCATCCGTTCCCGACGCTGGTACGCGACTTCCAGTCGGTCGTCGGCCGCGAGGCTCGCGAACAGATGCTGGCCAAGGAGGGACGCCTGCCCGACGCCGTCGTCGCCTGCGTGGGCGGCGGCTCCAACGCGATGGGCATCTTCACCGGCTTCCTCGACGACGAGGGTGTCAAGCTGTACGGGGTCGAGCCCGCCGGGCGTGACCTCGGCGTGGTGGGGGAGCACGCCGCCACCATGACGCTCGGCACCGAGGGCATGCTGCACGGCATGCGCACGATGGTGCTGCAGGACGAGGAGGGCCAGCCGGCTGCGGTGCACTCCATCGCGTCGGGCCTCGACTACCCGGGAGTCGGCCCCCAGCACGTCCACCTGCGAGACATCGGCCGCGTCGAGTACGTGCACGCCTCCGACGACGAGACGTTGGAGGCCTTCAAGCTGCTCTGCCGCACCGAGGGGATCATCCCGGCGCTCGAGTCCAGCCATGCGCTGGCCCACGCCATGCGCATGGCCCCGGAGATGGGCAGCGACGGCGTCATCCTCGTCAACCTGTCGGGCCGAGGCGACAAGGACATCGACTACGTGGCGGAGCGCCTGGCCGAGCTGGGCAAGTAGGCCAGACCCAGTTCGTCGGCAGCGGTGAGCAACCGCTTGCCCCGCGTCCAGAGCTGACCAGCGGGTGCGTACCGACCATTCCGATCTCCAGCGCTACCTGGAGGTCGCGGTCAGGGCGGTGAAGATGGTCGATCCACACTGACGTATCCGCCAGGATCACCGCTGCGCCTCACGCCTGCGGGGGGTAGCCGTCGCAGCCGGGTCGCTCCCGCCCAGCGCGGCGAGCCGCCGGGAGCTCTCCGCGCGGATCAGCGCATTGAGCCCCTCCCGCAGCAGCGCGGTGCGCTCGTTGATGCCGGTGAGCCGGCTGGCCTTCGCCAGGAGCTCCTCATCCAATGTGACGGTGGTGCGTATGCATCAATCATCGCATCATCTGATGCGCACAGCCATGCCTGTTTGGGTGTCGTCGCTTCCCATACCTAGGGAGGTGGAGGGGATTGCTCAGGCTCGGTAGCGTGGAGACACCCGAACACAGGAGATGAACATGTCCGATCTGTCCGGCAAGAAGGTTGCCTTCCTCCTCACCGATGGTTACGAGGATTCCGAGCTGACCAGCCCGTGGGAGGTGCTCGCCGACGCGGGTGCCGAGCTCACCTTGGTCGCTCCCGAGAGTGGGGAAGTCGAGGGCAAGAAGGGCCACACCCAGAAGGTCGACAAGACCACCACCGACGTCGACGCGGGTCAGTTCGACGCCCTCGTCCTCCCCGGCGGCGTGGTGAACGCCGACCACCTGCGCATGGACAAGCCTGCCGTGAAGTTCACCAAGGACTTCTTCGCGCAGCACAAGCCCGTCGGCGTGATCTGCCACGGTGGCTGGATCCTCACTGACGCCGACGTGGTCAAGGGCCGCAAGATGACGTCGTACTCCAGCCTCCAGACGGACCTGCGCAACGCGGGCGCCGAGTGGGTGGACGAGGAGGTCGTCGTCGACCAGGGCCTGGTGTCGAGCCGCACCCCCGACGACCTGCCGGCGTTCAATGCCAAGCTGGTCGAAGAGATCGGCGAAGGCAAGCACGAGGGCCAGACGGCCTGACACACGCTGAAGGCTTGTGTACCGAGTTTGGTACACAACCCCTCACCCAAGGCGAAGCGCCCGCGGCAGATGCCGCGGGCGCTCGTCGTGTAGGGGATTACTTCGGCTCAAGGCCGGCGATGGCGTCTGCCAGGGCCTTGGCCGCCGCGTTCACCTCCGCCTGCGTGCCGCCGCTGCGGATGACCGCATTGGCCTTGCCGCGGGCGCCGTTGACTGCGCCGATGGTCTTGCCCTTGTAGTCCTTGCCGGTCAGCTTGTTGGAGTCGACCCAGGCAACCAGATCGCTGATCGTCGACTCGTCGACGATCGGCTTCTTGACGCCCAACCAACCTTCGGGATCAGCGACTGCCGGAGCAGAGAGCTTCTCGGAGAAGTCCTTGTTGAACAGCTGCGGGTTGTGGTTGCGCCGCCAGTTCAGGGCGTCGGTCAATCCCCAGAAGGTGACGCGATCGAGGTCCTGCGAGTACTTCTTGTAGACCGCGAAGTACTCGGCGAAGCGCTGCGCCTGGATGGCCTCGAGCTCCATGCGGTTGTCGATCTTGCCCACCCAGTAGGTGAAGCCCTCCTTGTGGAAGAGGTCCGCCGCGGCCGGGTCATCCAGGTCGTAGTAGGTGCCACGATCGCCCTGCGGCTCTGCGTCCCACGCCTCCCACACCTGCAGATCCAGCTCGCTCACGCTGGCGGTGAAGCCGGCCTCGATGATCAGCTGCAGGGAGCGTTCCACCGATGCGTGGTCGGAGCACGCGCCGGGCTGCCATTCCGCGGCGTCCTCGTCGACCAGCTTGGGCAGACGGGTCAGATCGGAGCAGGCGAAGGCCGGCGTCTGGTTGATGTAGTTGTGCGACTGCAGCCCGATGCCTTCGATCAGCTGGCGCGGGTCGTCGGGGTACTCGGCGGCGTAGCGCTCGTTGAGCTCGGTGGCCATGGCGATGATGGCCTTGGCCTTGCCCTCGGACTGGAAGACGTTGAAGTCGTTGTACTCAAGCTTGGCCTCGGGGCCGTACTTGCGGGCGAAGACGAAGGCGTCGTAGATGAAGTCGCCGGGGCGCTCGCCCGCCGCCTCGTCCATGTCCGTGGTGTACGCGTCGTACCAGCCGGACCACGCGTAGTCCCGAGGGGCGCCGCGCAGGTAGGTCTGCCAGTCCTCGGTGGCGGGGTCGAAGGTGTCGACGCCGTCGGCGAAGGCCTCGTTGACCACGTCCCAGGAGATGATGCGGCCCTTGAAGTGGGTGAGCACCTCCTTGATGTAGCGCTCCATGTTGGCCTTGGCCTGCGCGCGCGGGTCAGCGGACTTGAGTCCGTAGATCTTGGACGGCGACTGGCTGTGCCACACCAGGACGTGGCCGTGCACGTCGATGCCGCGGGCCAGTGACTCGTTGACGAAGTAGTCCGCCTCGCCGAAGGTGAAGTTCCACTCGCCGCTGGCCAGGTCGATGTTGGCGTCGGGCAGCAACTGATCGGGCTTCATGTTGTTCTCGGCCGTCATCACGTTGTAGTGCCGCTCGACCTGCGCCCAGTTGGGCGAGTCCTCGGCGTAGGTCTGGCGGCCAGAGTAGATGTTGCCCACCTTGAAGTAGTCGGCGTAGACCTCCTTCAGCGACGGGATGGACTGGGTGTCTGCGGGGGCGGCCTGTGCCGGGACGGCAA
>DURG01000051.1 GCA_012837465.1 Propionibacterium sp.
GCCGCCCCGGCACGCCCCCAGCTCAGCCGCGCTCAGCGGCGACCAGTTCGCCGATGCCCAGCGTCCCGGCATCGCCACGCAGCGCCACGGCGTAGCGGTACTGGGCCCGGACCTCCGGGTCGCGGAGGTTGTCGTCGCCGTTGGCGACCGCGGTGTGGACGCGGTGCCACACGCCGTGTCGCTCGACGGAAGAAGTCTGGCTGACCACGCTGGCGGTCGGCGGCCACCTGAGTCCCGACGGTGGCATCGTGCGCTCAGTCGCCGTCCCGGAATGGGACGGACGCCACCCGCTGGACATCCTGTCCGGCCTCCTCCCGAGCCGTGGCTTCGTGGTCAACGACGTGCGCGCCGCCACCTGGGCGGAGCACGCCGTCGGAGCGGCGCAGGCCTACGGCGAAGTCCTCGTCGCGCAACTCGGGCGACGCCCCACGATCGGCCTGCTGTTCGGCGGCATCCCGCGCAGGGGCGCCCACGGGACCGCGGGCGACATGTCGCTCAACGCGCTGCTGCCCACCGAGGACGAGATGGGCTGGCTGGAGCCGTTCGCGCAGTCGCCCGATCCGATCGGCGACGGGGTGCGGGCCGCCCTGGCAGGTGACGAGGCAGCCATCGCAGGCGCCTGCGCCTACGTGGAGACGATCGCGCCCGCCCTGGCCTTCGCCGCGTCGGTGGTGGACCCTGCAGTGTTCGTGGTGGCCGGAGCGCTGTCCCCGCTCGCCGAGCACTTCATCGGGCCACTCAAGGGCCATCTGGACCAGCACCTCCAGCAACCGCCCGTCGTGCTGACCTCCCCACTCGATGAGTTCTCCACCGCGCTGGGGGCCGCGTTGATGGCGGTCGAGCAGGTGCAGGTCGCCCTCGCCTCTCCCTCCCAAGGCGTTGCGCCCTTCACCAAGCAGGAGTTCGACGGCCTGTCGCTCACCGAGCGATCCCTGCTCAGGGCCGTTTCGTCGTGATCCGTGCGGAGCGGTGAGGGGAGGCGAAAAGCCCCACGTCAAGTCACGACGAGGGCTACCCTGAAGGCATGAGTAACGTCCGTTGGGGCATCGTTGGAACAGGCGCCATCGCCCATGGCGTCGCCGGCGACTTCCAGTTCGTGCCGGGCGCCGAACTGGCCGCCGTCGCATCGCGCACGCCGGAGAAGGCGCAGGCCTTCGCCAGCAGGCACGGCGTGCCCAGAGCCTTCGGCTCCTACCAGGAGATGCTCGAATCCGACGAGGTCGACGTGGTCTACATCGCCACGCCGCACCCCCACCACCGCGACGTTGCGCTGAAGGCGATCGACAACGGCAAGGCCATCCTCGTCGAGAAGGCGTTCACCGCCACCCTCAGCGGCGCGCGGCAGGTCGTCGAGGCCGCCCGCGAGAAGGGCGTCTTCGCGATGGAGGCCATGTGGACCCGCTTCCTGCCGGTCGTCGCGGCCGCCCGCGAGGTCGTCGCCTGGGGCCGGATCGGCGACGTCGAGGCCGTGCAGGGCGACCTGTATTCCTATCGTGAGTTCCAGCCTGACCACCGCCTGTTCGCCAAGGAGCTCGGCGGTGGCGCGATCCTCGACCTCGGCGTCTACGTCGTGAACTTCGCCCAGGCGTTCCTCGGCAACGTGAAGTCCGTCGACTGCATGACCCGCCTGTTCCCCAGCGGCGTCGAGCGCGCCGCCTCGATCAGCCTCGCCCACACCGGCGGCGGCCTGTCGTCGCTGGCCTGCGGCTTCGACGGCCACGGTCCGGGCCGCATGGTGGTCATCGGCACCAAGGGCTGGATCGAGGTCGAGCCCAGGTTCCACCACCCGTCTATGATCACGATCCACCGCAACGGCGTGCTGCCGCGCATCATCGAGGCCATGCCCACCGGCCGCGGCTACAGCCACGAGTTCGCCGAGGTGACGCAGCGGATCCGCGAGGGCTACACGGAGTCGCCCACGATGCCGCTGGACGACTCGCTCGAGGTCATGCGGGTGCTTGAGTCGTGCCTCAGTCAGGCTGGGATCTACCACCAGGAAGCCGAACTCGGCCTCGTTTGACGCTGGTTGAGCCACTGCCCGCGAGGAACGAGCGGCGTAGCGTGTCGAAACCCGGTGAGTTCACACACAGGTTGCATGTGCA
>DURG01000052.1 GCA_012837465.1 Propionibacterium sp.
CGACGCTGCGCGCGTGGCGGGGCCGCGGCGACATGCCGGTGGCCGCGGTCAAGGCGGTCGCGGCGTGGCTGCTGCACCTGCGCGGCCTCGGCGCCCCCGTCAAGGACGTGCAGGCCAACGTGGTGCTCGAACTCGGCACCGGTGGACTCCCCGAGGCGGCGGCCAAGGTCGTCGGCTTCGTGGCTCCGGACCTGGCCGACGACAGGGAACTCATCGACGCCGTGCTCGCGGCCGCCGAGGATCTCGAGGCCCTGTTCGCTGGTTGACCCGTCCACGGCCGGCGGGGGTGGCCAAGTAGGGTTTGGCCATGCGCGTTGCGTTCATCTCCATGCACACCTCCCCGGCCGAGCGGGCGGGCACCGCCGATGCCGGGGGCATGAACGTCCTGATCCGCGCGCTCGCCACTGCGCTGCAGGACACGGCGGGCGTCGACGTCGAGTTCTTCACTCGGCGTTCCTCGCCGCACCAGCCGGAGACGACCACCCTCGACGACGGCATCGTGCTGCACCACCTCGACGCCGGCCCGGCCACCCCGCTGCCCAAGAGCGAGATCGACCAGCACCTGGCTGAGTTCCGCGACAACCTGCAACCCCACCTGGTGGGCGGGCGTCGCTTCGACCTCGTCCACTCGCACCACTGGATGTCCGGCGTGGCCGCCATCCCCTTGGCCCGCGAGGCCGGCATCCCGCACGTCATGACCTACCACTCCGTCGCGGCGCATCCGAACTCGCCGCTGCGCGACGGCGAGCCACCGGAGTCGCCCGCACGCGTCGACGGCGAGGTCCACTGCGCGCGCGAGTCGGACCTCATCCTGGCCGTCTCCCACCATGAGGCCGCCGTCGTCATCGGCCGCTGCCAGGCAGATCCGGAGAAGGTGGCCATCGTGCGCCCCGGCGTCGACGTCGAGCTGTTCCACCCCGCCGACCCATCGGAGGGCGCCTGGACCCCGTCGCCGGACGTCGAGCCCGGCTACCTGCTGTTCGCCGCCCGGCTCCAGCCGCTCAAGGCCCCCGACGTCGCGATCCGCACCCTCGCCCTGCTCCCCTCCGCGGAACGGCCGGACCTGGTCATCGTCGGCCAGGTGTCGGAGGACTTCTCGCAGTACGAGGCGGAACTGCACGAACTGGTCCATGACATGGGCCTCGCCGACAAGGTCACGTTCCTCCCCGGCCAGGACCGGGAGTCCTTCGCCCAGATCATGCGCCACGCGTCAGTGCTGCTGGTGCCGTCTCATTCCGAGACCTTCGGGCTGGTCGCGCTCGAGGCATCCGCCTCCGGCGTCCCCGTCCTCGCGGCCGCCGCGGGCGGCCTCACCGAGGCCATCTGCAACACCCACACCGGCCTCCTCGTCCCCACGCACAACCCCCACGCCTGGGCGGGAGACCTCCTCGCCCTCCTCCGCGAGCCCGCCCGCCTCGAGGAACTCGGGCGCACCGGGCGCCGGCGCGCCGAGACCATGACATGGGCGCACTCGGCCCGCGCCACCGTCGACAACTACCGCCGGGTGCTCGCCGAGCAGTGCGTCAAGCGGGTCGCCTTCGTGCACGCCCACCCCGACGACGAGACCCTCGCCTCGGGCGCCCTGATCGCGCACCTCGCCGACGAGGGCGTCAGCGTCTCGCTGCTCACCGCCACCCGCGGCGAGATGGGCGGCGTGGTGCCCGGGCCACTGTCATCCCTGGTGGGCACGCCGGATCTCGAACGCCGCCGCGAGGCCGAGTTGGCCGGCGCCATCGACGTGCTGGGCGTCGACCACCACGCCTACCTCGGCATGCCGCCCGCCCGTGCAGCCGGGCTGGAGCCGCGCCGCTACCTGGATTCCGGCATGCAGTGGCTCTCCGACGGCGTGGCCGGCCCCGCCGACGCCTCCGACGAGCGCTCGCTCTGCTCCGCCGACGAGGCGGAGGCGGTGGCCGACATCGTGGCCTTCCTCCGCCGCGCGAACGCCGAGTTCGCCGTCAGCTACGACGACGACGGCGGCTACGGCCATCCGGATCACGTGCGGCTGCACCACCTCACCAAGGCCGCGGCTGCGGAGGTCGGCATCCCGTACGCGTCGCTCACGCCCGATGAGCCCAAGGCCGACCTCTGGGTGGAGTTGGAGCGCCACCGGCCCCGCACCGTCGAGGCCCTGCGCCACCACCGCACTCAGGTGACGGTCCACGACGACCACCGCATCACCCACAGCGGCGGCCAGGACGACATCCTGATCACCTCGGTGGGCCTCCGCGGCGACGTCCCCCGCCTCCCCTGACTGCGCTGCGGCTGGGTACCCTGAAGGCATGCGCCTCATCCTGATCCGCCACGGTGAAACCCAGTCCAACGTCGACAGGGCCCTGGACACGGCCCGGCCGGGGGCACCCCTCAACGAGACCGGGCTCGCGCAGGCCGAGGCCCTCGTCGACGCGCTCAAGCACGAGGAGATCGACGTCCTCTACGCCTCGCACCTCACCCGCGCGCAGCAGACCGCCGCGCCGCTGGCGAAGGCCCGCGGGCTCGAGCCGATCATCGTCGACGGCATCCAGGAGATCGCCGCGGGCATCGAGGAGATGAACACGGACTGGACCAACTACGTCGGGATGCTCAACACCTGGCACCCCGAGAACATGGACGTCGGCCTCGAGGGCGGCGAGACTGCGCGTGAGTTCATCACCCGCTTCACCAACGCCATCGCCGCGATGGAGCAGGCCGGCGACGAGCGGGTCGCCCTCGTGAGCCACGGAGCCGCCCTCCGCGTCTGGGCCATCTGGCAGGATCCGGACATCGGCTTCGAGAACGCCCTCCCCCTCAAGAACACCCAGTGGATCGTCCTCAACGGCTCGACCGAGGACGGCTGGAGGATCGAGCGCTGGGGCGACTTCACCGTCGACGCCTGACACCTTGGATTGTCCCTACAACCACGGGGCACGGTATGCCGGACCCCTCCTTCCATTCCCTTCTTTGATAGGACATAATGTGAGCATCGCTCATCGCTGAGCGACCCGACCCTCAAGGAGAAGACATGAAGATTGCCGGCGCACCCATCAGCTGGGGCGTGTGCGAGGTCCCCGGCTGGGGCTACCAGATGTCGCCCGAGCGCGTGCTGACCGAGATGAAGGAGATCGGCCTGACCGCCACCGAGTTCGGCCCGCAGGGCTGGCTCCCGGTCGACGCCGAGGAGCGCGCGGAGGCCGTCTCCAGATTCGGGCTCAAACCCGTCGGCTCGTTCTTCCTGGCCGTCATGCACGACCCGTCGTTCGACCCCATCCCGATGGTCGAGCAGGAACTGCGTGCCTTCGAGGTCGCGGGCGGCGAGTTCCTGGTGCTCGCAGCCGATTCCGGCCAGGAGGGCTACGACGCCCGCCCCGAACTGGACGACACGGGCTGGCAGACCCTCTTCACCAATCTCAGCCGGATCACCGAGGCCTGCGCGGCCCGCGGCGTGACCGCCGTCCTCCACCCCCACTGGGGCACGATGGTGCAGAACGTCGACGAGGTGGAACGCGTGCTCGACAACTCGACGGTGGGCCTGTGCCTCGACACCGGGCACCTCGCCTGCGGCGGCGCCGACGTCGTCGAGCTGGTGCGCAAGTACGCTGCCCGCGTGGGCATCGTCCACGCCAAGGACGTGCGCCTCGACATGGCCGAGCAGCTCCTCCCCGGTGAGATCACCTGGTCCGAGGGCATCAAGGGTGCCATGTTCGTGCCCATCGGCGAGGGCGACATCGACTTCGCCACCATCGTGAAGCTGCTCGACGAGGCCGGCTTCGACGGCTACTGGGTGCTCGAGCAGGACATCATGCTCGACGAGGAGCCCCCGGCCGACGGTGGGCCCGCAGCGAATGCGGCCAAGTCCTACGAGGCCCTGGCCGCGCTCGCGTCGTAGCGTTCCGGTTGGCGCGCGCATGGCGCGGATCATGCGCGATGGAACGCATGACACCGTCCGTTTTCATGACAATTGGACTGTTCACGCCATGAAGCTGAGGTGACAAACGGTCCATGTCCGCCGCTTTGGCACTACAATGCCCTCAACCCGTCTCGCCGTGGAGGCGGGTCCGGACTAGCCGGCAGAATTCGAGGAACCATGCCGAACGGGCAACCATACGTAGCTGACATCACGATCGACCGGGAGAGCGCGACCCCGCTGCACGCGCAGATCGCCCAGCCGCTCACCGAACTGATCGAGAGTGGGACGATCCCTCCCGGGACCCGCCTCGAGGACGAGGTCTCGATGGCCAACCGCCTCAAGGTCTCACGCCCCACTGCCCGCCGGGCGATGGAGACGCTGACCAACCGCGGGCTCATCGTGCGCCGACGGGGCGCCGGCACGCAGGTCACCCCCATGCGGGTGCACCGCCCCATGTCGCTCAGTTCCCTCAACGACGACCTCGAGAAGTCGGGCGTGGACCCGAGCACTTCGGTGCTCGACTGGAAGTTGGAGCCCGCGACGCCCGGCGTCGCCGCCGCCCTCGGCATCCCCGTCGACACCGAGGTGGCCTACCTCAAGCGGCTGCGCATGCTGCGCGACGAGCCCCTGGCCATCATGCAGAACTGGCTGCCGACCTCCATCGCGCCCCAGCGCGACGAACTCGAGCAGCACGGCCTCTACGCCTGCCTGCGCCAGCGCGACGTGAGGATCTCCGCCGGCTACCAGCAGATCGGCGCCCGCCTGGCCACTCCAGAGGAGGGTCGCCTGCTCAACGAGCCCGCCGGCGCCGCGCTGCTGACGATGCAGCGCACGGCCTACGACGAGCAGCACAAGGCCGTCGAGTTCGGCATGCACGTGTACCGCGCCTCGATGTACTCCTACGACGAGACGGTCCTCGCCTGACCCACGCCCCACGAAGGACCACTCAGGGATGGGGCCGGTCGTTGGGGGCGCCCATAATATTGATCCATGAGCAAGATTCGCGTCCTCGTCACGACCGCCTCCGGCGTCATCGCCGCCACCGCGACGCTGCTCGGTGCCCTGCGGGAGAACCCGCAGATCGCCGAAGCAGTCGACGGTGCCGTCGACAAGCTGAAGAAGTCCATGAACTCGGAGAACCCGAAGCTCAGGTTCGAGGCGAAGCTGCACGCGATCGACGTGGCCGCAGACGCCGTCGAGGAGACGTTCCCGCAGGCGGTCGAGCCGAACGGGTGGCGGCGCCAGGCCCAGGCCCTGCGGATGCGCGGCGAACTCGCCTGGAACGCGAACATCGGCAAGGCGAGGCGCAAGGCGATGAAGGCTCTCAACACGGAGACCGCCGAGGTGCTCGCGCAGGTCAACGAGCGGCTGGCCGCTCTGCAAACGACCCCCGCAGAGATCAACGGGGACTGACCTACAGCCGCGACTCCGCGGACGTCACCGTGAGCACGGTGCCCACGCCGGCGACGATGGTCCCGACGAGCAGCATCATGGAGACGCCGGACAGGTCCAGCAGCACGCCGCCCAGCAGGGAGCCGACGACCGAGCCGACCGTTGAGGTCATGGTCATGTACGCCTGCCCCTTGATCCGGTCCCCGGCAGGCAGCAGCCGCTCGACGTAGTAGACCGAGCCCATCACCATGACGGCGAACGCCAGCATCTGCAGCGTCTGCGCCGCATAGATGCCGAGCACGCCGGGCGCGAGCCACGTGGCCGCGGTCTTGATGGTGAAGAACACGCCCGCGAGTTGCAGCAACCGCCCCGGCGTCCAGCGCGCCACCAACCGGCTCCAGAGCATCATGACCGGCAGTTCCAGCAGCGCGGCGATCATGACCGCGGTGCCCATCTCGCCGGTGTCGCCGCCGTGGTGGCGCATGATCTGGAGCATGTAGTTGTTGATCATGTTGTGCGCGGTCATCGACAACGTGATGCCGGCCAACAGCCAGAAGAACTTCACCCACCGCGCCCGTGTCATGGGGGCGATCGGTGCGGGCGGGTCGTCGTCGACGGCGGAGTCAAGCACAACGGCAGGCCCGTCGCGGTGCACGAACGTGAGGGTCGCGACCAGCAGCACCACCTGGAAGCCGATGATCAGCAGCGGCACCACGACGGTGCCCGCGCTGGCGACGAGCCAGCCGGCGGTGAGCGAGACCAGCGCGAAGACGCCAGAGCCCGCCGCCCGGGCGACGCCGAAGTTGACCCGCACCCCACGCGCCAGCGCAGCCATTCCCAGCGCGTTGATGAGCGGCTGCAGCAACTGGATGCTGAGGATCAGCAGCCCGAAGAACACGGTGGTGAGCAGCCAGTGCAGGCCGGGCAGCAGCAGGATGGCCGCGACCACGGCCATGAGCACCACCATGCCCGCCGCCCACACGCGCAACGGGATGCGGCGCGAACGGTCGGCAGCGCCCGCGACGACGGGCTGGAGCACCGCGGACAGCGCGCCGCCGGCGGCGATCACGATGCCGATCTGCGCATTGCTGAGGCCCGCGTCGAGCAGGTAGGCGCTGGCGAACAGGACGACCATGCAGAAGGCGCTCCAATAGGCGGCCTGGACCACGCCGTATCGGGTGGTGGGGGCGGTCATCTGCTGCACCCCCGCATCCTAGGCCCTCAACCGTCCGTCCCAGTTCCGCCGCCCACCCAACCCCGAGGCCCGCAGCAGGCACCCACCCACCGTCCGATCACGCCACTTCCGCGGCTCGCCCC
>DURG01000053.1 GCA_012837465.1 Propionibacterium sp.
AACACGCCGGGGGTCTCGGCGGGGGTCGACGCGCAGCCGGCGATCAGGAGGGCGGGGATGGCGACGCTGACGTAACGCAACTTCATGCCTCGCACCATACTCCTTCCATCATACCCTGGGGGGTACCCCTACGGGGTGTGAGTTGGGACCGCCGGTTTGTAGAGACGTACACTGAGCGCCATGTCCAAGGTCAGTCGTCGAGGTGTGTTCGGCTACGCCGGTGCCGCGGGGATCGCGGGCGCCGCCGGGGTCGTCGTGGGTCAGGCAAGCGCATCCACCGACAACGGGGTCCCCTCCCGCGCCGACGGCGGCATCCTCGGGCAGACCTACTCCCCCTACGGCGAGCACCAGGCGGGCATCTTCACCCCCAAGACGCAGGCCTCGGAACTCGTGGCCTTCGACCTGCTCCCCCAGACCGACAAGGCCGCGCTCGGGCGCCTGCTGCGCTCCTGGACGGGCGACGTGGTCGCGCTGACCGAGGGTCGAGCGGCGCCGGCCGACTTCGCGCCGGACATGCCCCAGCCGGGCAACTCCTTCACCGCCCTGGTGGGCCTCGGCCCCGCGGTCTTCGACCTCGACGGGCTGCAGGCCAAGCGTCCTGCGGGCTTCCAGGAGATCCCCCCGATGCAGCACGACAAGCTGGACCAGCGTTGGACGGGCGGCGACCTCCTCGTCTGGATCTCCGCGGACGACGCCACGAGCGTCGCGCACGCCGCTCGCCGTTTCGTGACCGACGCGGCCCCCTTCGCCACCCGACGCTGGTCGCAGCGCGGGTCGTGGCGCTCGGTCGACGCCACCGGCCAGGGCGTCACCGGCCGCAACCTGTTCGGCCAGGTCGACGGCTCCGCCAACCCCACCGGTGACGTGCTCACCGAGGCCGTGGTCTCCGACGACGACTGGCTCGCCGGCGGCACGCAACTCGTCGTGCGCCGCATCGAGATGGACCTGGTCGGCTGGGACGAGGCCGTGCGGGACCTGCAGGAGGCCTCCGTCGGGCGTCGGCTCGACAACGGTGCTCCGCTGACCGGCGGCGAGGAGTTCGAGGACCTCGATCTGGAGGCCAAGGACGTCGACGGCGAACTGGTGATCGCGCTGGACGCCCACTCGCGCCGCAGCCACCCGTCGCACAACTCGGGCCGCCGCATGCTGCGTCGAGGGCTGAACTACACCCACGACGAGTGGATCGATGGCGAGGCCGTTGAGAGCTCCGGCCTGATCTTCTGCGCGTTCCAGGCCAACATCGCAGACCAGTTCATCCCCGTCCAGCGCATGCTCGACCAGGGGGACGCGCTCAACGAGTGGACGACGGCGATCGGCTCGGCCGTGTTCGTGATCCCGCCCGGCTTCCAGGAGGGTGGCTGGATCGGCGAGGGCCTCTTCGCCTGACCGGTCCTTGAACGTCGCGCCCCGCGCGACAACGAAAGACCCCGCCCTGGTCCTTGAGCGTCGCGCCCCGCGCGACGACGAAAGGCCCCCGCAGCAGGCTCCCGGTCGTCACCACACCGGTCCTTGAGCGTCGCGCCCCGGCACTTCCCGGCCCCGGCGAGAACCTTTGCGCCTGCTCATGGCTGAGTCCGCTGCTGTGCTCGCCCCTCCCCCAAGGTTTGGCTAAAGTGCTCCGCCAGCGGTCAACCCGGCGATCACCTCGGGCAGCTTCGCCGCCAACACGTCCGGCGGGAACGGCCCCGGGTTGCGGGCCGCGGTCATGGCCTGGATGCTCGCCCCGACGACACCGGCCTGCCACGCGGGCAGGCCTGCTGCCAGCAGCGTGCCGCAGATGCCGGCCAGCACGTCGCCCGAGCCGGCCTGCGCCGTCCAGTTCGGGCCTGGCACGGCGATCGTGACGCGGCCCGAGGGCTCCGCGACGTACTGCGTCGCACCCTTCAACAGCACCGAGGCCC
>DURG01000054.1 GCA_012837465.1 Propionibacterium sp.
CGGGCCTCGCCGTCGAGCCTGGGCGCGAGCGCCAGGTAGGCGGCACGCAGCGCGCCCTCCTGGATGGCGAGGCGGGCCATGTGGCCGGCGGTCACCGACTCTCCGGCGATCGACGTCCACACCGGTGCGACGATCGGCAGCCCGCGTTCGACGTAGAGGGCCCGGATGCGGGCGGTGAGGGTGTGGCGGCCGAGGGGTTCGGGGAGGCCCTCGGCGGCGGCGATGAGCAGGTCCCGCACCGCGTGCGCGAGCCAGAGCCGCTCGTAGGCCCACGTGGCGACGAACGCGGTGATGCGGCCCTCGTTGCCGGTCCACGTGGCCAGCAGGGCGCGGGTCTCGGAGAGGTGCGCGGAGTCGAGCCGCCACAGGAACGCCAGGTCGTCGCGGACCTCCCCCTTGATGGGGCCGACGGCGTCCTTGTCCACCTTGATCCGGCCCCGCGAGCCGCGGGTGTAGGCCTCGACGTCGAACTCGGTGTGGAGGGTCAGCGGCTGGCCGTCGACGGTGTGCAGGCGGCCGTTGAGGTATCCGGGTGGGTGGTGGGCCTGGGTGGTCTGCATGCGCTCTCCAGGTGGATGGGCGAACGCCGCCCAGCTTACAGAACGTTCATTCTCTATAGGATGCGTGTCCATCACGGACCGAGGATCCGGTCCGCCCCACGCACGTTGGTGAACAGACGCGGGTCGACCTCGGTGCCCTGCCGCAGCACGCTGAGCGAGCCGTCGGTCTCCAGGACGAGCGCACGCACGTCGTCGAGGCTGGTCACGCCCGCCTGCCGCAACCGGCTCCACACCACGTACTCGTGCAGGTGGAAGCGGCCCATGACCTGGTGGTTCCAGGTGGCGCCGTCGTAGATCACCACGGCGCGACGGTGGCCGAACAGCCCGGCTCGGCGACCCGCGCCGAAGATGGTCTCCAGGAGCAGGAGCGTGGCCAGCACCAGCAGCCCGCCCAGCAGCGTGGCGTTGGGGCCCAGCATGGAACGCCCGACGATCGCGCCCAGCACCAGCACCACCGCGAGGCCGCTGCCGGAGCGGTTGGCAAACAACCGCTGGCCCCAGACTCGCAGGATGACGGTGAACGTCAGGTACAGCACCCCGGCAGAGAGCACCACGCCCACGGCGCGCGGCCAGGTGATGCCGATCTCGTGCCACAACTCAGCCCAGAAACCCATGGGTCCATCTTCCCCGCTGGGGCGACGATTCACATGAGCGGCGCGAACACGCCCAGCACCGCGGCGAGCACGGTCTTGGGGATGCCGCGGTCCAAGTCAGCCTCGGTGATGCGCTGGGACACCGCGATGGTCTCCTCCACGTCCCGCCGCAGCGCCTCCAGCGCTCCGGGGGTCTGGTGCACCCATACCGCGCACTCCTGATGGAGGAAGAGGCTGCGGAAATCCATGTTGATGGTGCCGACGATGGCCAGGTCGTCGTCGACGAGCATCGACTTGGCGTGGATGAAGCCTGGCGTGTACTCGTAGATCTCGATGCCCGCGTCGACGAGTTGGCGGTAGTAGGAACGCGTGACGACGTGGACGTACCACTTGTCGGGGATGTGGGGCGTGACGATCCGCACGCGCACCCCGGACTTGGCGGTGGCGCGCACCTGCTCGATCAGCGCGTCGTTGACGATCAGGTACGGCGTGAAGATGTCGACGGTGCGCGTGGCGGCCTGGAGGAGTTGCTGGTGGATGT
This sequence comes from Propionibacterium sp., assembly GCA_012837465.1. Lineage (GTDB taxonomy): Bacteria > Actinomycetota > Actinomycetes > Propionibacteriales > Propionibacteriaceae > Arachnia. The sequence continues at coordinate 1,695 of DURG01000054.1, forward strand.
CGAGGCCGAGGGAGACGCCGTCGAACGGTGAGTCGTCGAACGGCGCGACGAGCCCCTGTGCGGGGCGCGCAGGGAGGGGCGTGGGGTCGTCGTGGGGCGTCGGCACAAAGCTGCGGTAGTCGACGTCGCCCGGGGTCGCCAACTCCCACATGTGCAGGAACATCACGGTGAAGCCCCATGCGCCCGGGCCGGTGAGCCGGATGACGGTGTCCTTCCAGTGGCCCAGCCGGTCGTTCTGGTTGATGTACTCGTCGGCGATGTTGATGCCGCCGGTGAAGGCGACCTCACCGTCGACGACGAGGATCTTGCGGTGGTCGCGGCTCTGGAAGTTGAGGGTGAAGCCGAGGCCGACGGGGTTGACGGCTACCACGGAGATGCCCAGTTCCTTGCACCTGTCGTGGAAGTCGACCGGGAGCTTGAAGAAGCTGCCGAGGTCGTCGTAGAGAAAGCGCACGTCGACGCCCTCGGCGGCCTTCTCGGCGAGCGCCGCCATGAACCGGTCCAGCATCGCGCCCTCGGCCACGATGAAGTACTCCGCGAACACGTATCGACGGGCGCGGCCGATGGCCTCGAGCATCGCCTCGAACCCCTCCTCGCCCAACGGATAGTACGAGGTCCCGGTGGCGTCGAAGACGGTGTAGTGGCTGGCCGTCTCGAGGTACGTGATCTGGCGCCGGACCGCAGGCGGCAGCGCGCGGTCGTCGAGCCCGGACGCAGCCCCAACGAGGCGGATGGCCTTCCGGGCGTGGTCGAGGGCCTCGTCGAACAGCGCCCGCCGCTTGCGCGTGGTGCGGCGCAGGCCGAACAGCAGGTAGAACGCCGTCCCGAAGACCGGTGCGACCAGCACCGGGATCACCCAGGCGAGCTTGTAGGTGGTCTCCATGCGCTGGTGCACGATGTAGGTCACCACGCCGATGCCCAGCAGCAGTTGCGCCGCGTAGATCCAGTTGGACCACTGCGTCAGGTAGCTCAGCGCCAGGGCCACGAGAACCAGTTGCAGGACGAAGGCGAGCGCGATGACGATGGCCCGGCCCCACGTGGTGGCGGCCTTGCGTAAGCCCGCGAACCGGTTGGAGCGCGCCACCTGGTGGTTGCCGACCCTCTCCAAGGCGCTCTTGACCATGCCCCCACAGTAGGCGATCCGATGGAGGTGCTTGCCTGACGGGAGTAGCCTGACAACCCCGTTCCCGGAAGGTTGCGCATGCAGATTCCCCGCACACTGGCCCTCATCCTCGCCGGCGGCGAGGGCTCACGCCTGAAGTCCCTGACCGACGAGCGCGTGAAGCCCGCCCTCCCAGTCGGAGGCACGTTCCGGCTCATCGACATCGCGCTGTCGAACCTGGCCCACTCGCACCTCTCGGACGTCGGGATCGTCGAGCAGTTCCTGCCGCACGCGCTCAACAGCTACGTCGCCGCGGGCCGGCCGTGGGACCTCGACCGCAACCACGGCGGGCTTCAGGTGCTGCCGCCGTTCGAGGGCGGTCCCGGCGAGGGCTTCGCGTCGGGCAATGCGGATTCCATCCACCGCCAGCGCACCTTCATCAAGGGCTTCGGCGCGGACCACGTACTCATCCTGAGCGCGGACCACCTCTACACGATGAACTTCCTCGACGTGCTCGAGACCCACATCACCGCGGGGGCGGACCTGACGATCGTCACCACCCTGATCAACGAGGACGCGTCGCGCTACGGCGTCGTGCAGGCCGACGAGGAGGGCCACGTCACGCGCTTCGCCTACAAGCCGGACCAGCCCGAGGGCAACCTGGTCGCGACGGAGGTCTTCGTGTACCGCACCGAGGCCCTCCTCAAGGCCCTCGACCTGCTGCTCGAGCGCGACGGCGAACTCGGTGACTACGGCGAGCAACTCGTTCCCTGGTTCGTCGAGAACGGCACAGTCGTGGAGCACCGCCACGAGGGCTACTGGATGGATCTCGGCACCCTCCAGTCCTACTGGACGGCGAACCTGCAACTGCTCGACGGCGACGGGGCCACGCTCGACGACCCGGCCTGGCGCATCTACTCCGCGCTGCCCCAGCTTCCCCCGGCCCGCGTGCTCGAGGGCGCCGAGGTGCGCGACTCCATGCTCTCGGCCGGCTCCCGCGTCGAGGGCGCCGTGACCCATTCGGTGATCGGCGCCAACGCCGTCATCGAGGCGGGGGCCACGGTCATCGACTCCGTGGTGCTCGACGGGGCCCGCATCGGCCCCGGGGTCTCGCTGGTCAACTGCATCGTGACGATCGGCGCCGAGGTGGCCGGCGGTTCGGTGAGGGGCTCAGCCGACTGCGTGACGCTCATCGGCCCGGACGGGCTGATCGATGAGCGGGCCCCGCTCGACCAGGACGCCGAGCTGCCGCGCGGCTTCGCGGCGCGCTGAGCGCTCGCGCACGACCAACCACACCAGGGCGAGGGCCCCTGCTGTCGTCAGGAGCGTGCCCGCCACGGGCCCCGCGAATCGGTCCGGCCACGGCAGCGCCTCGGACCGGACGAACATGCCCATCACGAAGGGCTCAGCGAGCGCCCCGAAGGGCACCATCAGGCGGGCGAGGAGGCCCACGTCGTCGGCCCGGTGCGCCGCCGCCCCGACCAGCCCCAGCGGTGCGCCGGCGACGGTGGCCATCAGGAACCAGTTGAGGTTGAGCTCCCAGATCTCGCCGGTGTAGATGCCGGCCGCCTGGCCCATCGCGTAGTGCGCGGCCAAGGAGAACAGCCCCGCCGCCACCCCCGCGGCCGCGGCCTGGCGCGGGTACTTCACGAGCCAGCCGGCGAGCACCATCAGCCCCGCCCAGGCGACCCCGGAGTTGACCAGTTGGCTGGCCGTGAGCCGGGTCATGCGCAGCCCATCGGCGTCGCCGGCGATCTGGGCCGCGGTGTTGATGTTGCTCAGCATCGAGACGACGGCCAGCGCCAACGCCACGCCCACCACGAAACCCCACCCACGACGACTCATGGCCCCCACGTTAGGCAGCCGGCCCGTCCGGCGAATCCCCCTGTGGTACCCAACCGGATGGACGATGGGCTGATGCCCCTCTGACCATGGGCCCCCACCGGCCCCTGAGCCAGCCACGGCTGGTCGAAGGAGATGTATGGCGATGTCGATGGATTTCCCCCAGTGGAGTCGCGCCCGCGTGGGCTGAGC
>DURG01000055.1 GCA_012837465.1 Propionibacterium sp.
GCCGCGGCGCTGGCCAAGGCCGCCGGGATCAGCGACGCCCAGGCCCAGCTGAGGCCCGAGGACAAGGCGCGCGTCGTCGCGGAGTCGGCCCGGCAGCGGCCCACCGCGATGATCGGCGATGGCATCAACGACGCCCCAGCGCTGGCCGCGGCCACGGTCGGCATCGCCATGGGCGCCCACGGTTCCGACGCCGCCGTGGAGTCGGCCGACGTCGCGTTCACGGGCCATGACCTGCGCCTCATCCCTGCCGCCCTGGCGCACGCCAAGAAGGGCCGCGCGATCATCGACCAGAACATCTGGGTCTCACTGGCGATCATCGCCATCCTCCCGCCGCTCGCCATCACCGGCGTGCTCGGCCTGGCCGCCGTCGTGCTCATCCACGAGGTGGCGGAGGTGCTCGTGATCCTCAATGGCCTGCGCGCCGCGCGGCTGCCGCGGGAGATGAGACAATCGGGCCATGCGTGAGATGCAGGAGACCATCGTCGCCGAGTTCGGTGTGCAGCCCGAGATCGACCCCGCCGAGGAGGTGGAGCGCCGGGTCCAGTTCCTGACCGACTACCTGGCCACCACCCACACCAAGGGCTTCGTGCTCGGCATCTCGGGTGGGATCGACTCCACGCTCGCCGGGCGACTCGCCCAACTCGCCGTCGAACGGGTCCGCGAGCAGGGCGGAGAGGCAACCTTCCACGCCATGCGCCTCCCCTACCGCGTACAGCATGATGAGGACGACGCGCAGGCCGCGATGGACTTCGTGGCGGCGGACCGCGAGGTCACCTTCAACGTGGGCCCCGCCGTCGATGCGTTCGACGCCGAGTACACGGCCTCCGTCGGCTCGGAGATGAGCGACTTCAACAAGGGCAACGTCAAGGCGCGCCTGCGCATGGCGGCCCAGTACGCGCTCGCCGGCGACAACGGCCTGCTCGTGATCGGCACGGATCACGCCGCCGAATCCGTGATGGGCTTCTTCACCAAGTTCGGCGACGGCGGCGCGGACATCCTTCCCCTGGCCGGCCTCAACAAGCGGCAGAACCGCCAACTCCTGCAGCACCTCGGGGCGCCTGAGCAACTGTGGGCCAAGGTGCCGACGGCGGACCTGCTCGACGACAAGGTGGGCCAACCCGACGAGGTCGAGATGGGCGTGGCCTACGAGCACATCGACGACTACCTCGAGGGCCGCGACGTGCCCGAGGCCGCCGCCGAGCACATCGAGCGCACCTGGCTGCGGTCGCGCCACAAGCGCACCGTTCCCGTCGCCGTGGCCGACGACTGGTGGCGTCCCTGACAACACCCCCTGCGGGTATCTGACAAACCGTTACGAAACGCCTGACAAGGCATGGCGTTGACCTCTACCCTTCAACCATGGTCAGGCTCAGGCGAGTCAGCCCGCGCATGACGGGCTTCACCCGGCGCAAGCGCGGCACGGGTTTCAGCTACACGGACGCGGACGGTGACGCGCTGCCCAAGAACGAGGTGGAGCGCATCAAGTCACTCGCGATCCCACCCGCCTGGACGGACGTGTGGATCTGTCCCCACCCCAACGGCCACCTCCAGGCCACGGGCACTGACGACGCCGGCCGTCGGCAGTACCTGTACCACCCGGATTGGCGCAGCAAGCGGGACCGGTCCAAGTTCGAGCGGATCACCGCTGCGGCCGAGATGCTGCCGTCGGCCCGCCGCAGGATCGCCTCCGAC
>DURG01000056.1 GCA_012837465.1 Propionibacterium sp.
CGGGCCTCACCGCCTGATCAGGCCTTCGACGCTGCGACCGCTTCCTCGAACTCGGCCTGGACCTCGGCCGACGGGGGAGCGGTCGCCAGCGAGACCACCACGGCCACGACGAGGTTGGCCAGGAAGCCCGGCACGATCTCGTAGAGCATGCCGCTCAGCGCCGGTGTCTGGCCCCAGATGAACGCGACGACAGCGCCGGCGACCATGCCCCACAGGGCGCCCTGCGAGGTGAGGCGCTTCCAGAACAGGCTGAGGATGATCGTCGGGCCGAAGCTGGCGCCGAAGCCGGCCCACGCGAACGCGACGAGCGCGAGCACCGCGGGGTTGTCGTCGTTGAGCGCCAGCAGGATCGCGATCACCGAGACGATCAGCACGCCGAGCCGCCCGGCCATGACCTCGCCACGCTTGGTCATCGTGCGCTTCGTGAACAGCTTGTAGAGGTCCTCGATGACCGCCGACGAGCACACGATGAGCTGAGACGACAGCGTGGACATGATGGCCGCCAGTACGGCCGCGAGCACGAGGCCGGCGAGGAACGGGTGGAACATCTCGGAGGCCAGGACGAGGAAGACCTGCTCCGGGTCGTTGGAGACGAACTCGTTGGGGTGTTGGTTGAAGTAGGCGATGCCGACGAGCGCGGAGGCGCAGGCGCCGAGCAGGCCCAGGATCATCCAGCCGATGCCGATGCGGCGCGCCGCCTTCGTCTCGCGGGCGGAGCGGATGGCCATGAAGCGCACGATGATGTGCGGCTGGCCGAAGTAGCCCAGGCCCCACGCGGCGGCCGAGATGCCGCCGACGAGCGTACCGCCGGCGGCGAGGCTCAACCGCTCCTGCCCGTCCATGGCCTCGACCGTGCGGATGCCCTCGACCACGCCGTCGACGCCACCCGAGGCGACCAGCGCGATGATCGGTACGACGATGAGGGCGATCAGCATGAGGAAGCCTTGCGCCACGTCGGTGTAGGTGGCGCCCAGGAAGCCGCCGAAGAGGGTGTAGGTGACGACGATGGCGGAGACGACGAGCATGCCGACGAGGTAGGGCTGGTTGAACGTGGACTCCACGAACTTGCCAGCCGCCACCATCATCGAGGAGACGTAGAAGGTGAAGAACACCAGGATGATGGCGCCGGCGGCGATCCGCATGACGCGCGAGTCGTGCTTGAAGCGGTTCTGGAAGAACGACGGGATGGTGATGGAGTTGCCGGCGACCTCGGTGTAGCTGCGCAGGCGCGGCGCCACGAGCAGCCAGTTGAGCCAGGCTCCGATGGTCAGGCCGATGGCGATCCAGGCCTGGAACAGGCCGGCGGCGTACAGCGCGCCGGGCAGGCCCATCATCAGCCAACCGGACATGTCCGAGGCGCCGGCGGACAGCGCCGCGACGGTGGGGGAGAGCCGCCTGCCGCCGAGCATGTAGTCATCGAGGTCCTTGACCTGTTTGGTCGCGCGATACCCGATGTAGAGCATGCCCGCCATGTAGAGCGCCATTGCCACCAATTGCCATGTCATGCGCCGCATCCTAAGTGCCCGCCGTCGCGTCGTAGGGTCGATCTCGGAAGGCGTGCAAGCCCGATGCACTGCGGTCAGGACCCCGATTTGTGCTCCGCGAATCTTGTGGTGTACATTTTGTCGTCGGCTAGCCCCTATAGCTCAGTCGGTAGAGCGTCTCCATGGTAAGGAGAAGGTCAGCGGTTCGATTCCGCTTGGGGGCTCTGTTCTTTCCCTGCTCCACCAGGGCGAGAACTCCTGACGGGGTAGCTCAGTCGGTAGAGCAAGCGGCTCATAATCGCTGTGTCGCGGGTTCGATTCCCGCCCTCGTCACCAACACAAGTGGAAACGCGCAAGCTTAAGAGGAAATCATGGCAAAGAAGACCGGAGACGTACGTCCGATCATCACGCTCGCCTGCACCGAGTGCAAGGAGCGCAACTACGTGACGAAGAAGAACCGTCGTAACACGCCGGATCGTCTCGAGCTCAAGAAGTTCTGCCCGCGCTGCCGCACGCACCAGGCGCACCGCGAGACCCGCTGAGCGAACTCCCGCCGCGCGTTCCCGCTGGTTGAGCGAGTGTCCGCTGGTTGAGCGAGTTTCCGCTGGTTGAGCTTGTCGAAACCCACGAACGGCCGTCCCATCCGGGGCGGCCGTTCGCGCTTTGGCGGTAGCCTTACCGCCATGCCGATTTCCGCCGAGCACGTGGGCCGCCGCTACCCGGCCGCCCCGCCGTACGTGGTCAGCCGCGCCAAGATCGCCGAGTTCGCCCGGGCCGTGCGCGACGACAACCCCGCCTACTTCGGGGACGACCCCATCGCGCCGCCCACCTTCGCCGCCGTCATCGCGGCCCAGGCCTGGGGCGCCCTGTTCGACGACGAGGAACTCGGCCTCGCGCTGAACCGCACCATGCACACGGACCAGAACTTCACCTTCCACCGGCCCCTGCGCCCGGGCGACGCCGTCGTGGCCGAACTCAGCATCGAGAAGGTCCGGGGGCGCGGCAACCTCGAGATGATCACCGTGCTGGTGGACCTCACCGTCGACGGCGAGCCGGCCTGCGAGGCCCGCTCCACCCTGATGCACACCCGCCCCGAGGAGGCAGACGATGAGTGAGCCCACTGTCGGCACGGAACTGCCCGAGCTGCGCGTCGCCGTCACGCGCTCGGTCGTGGTGCGCTATTCCGGTGCCTCCACCGACTTCAACGAGATCCACTTCTCCGACCGCCACGCCCGGGCCATCGGGCTTCCCAGCGTCGTCGCGCACGGCATGTGGACGATGGGCGCTGGCCTCAAGGTCGTCACCGACTGGGTCGGCGACCCGGCCAGGGTGCTCAGCTACTTCGTGCGCTTCACGCGCCCCGTCGTGGTGCCGGACACCGACGAGGGGGTCGAGGTGGTCTACACCGCCAAGGTCACCGGGGTCGAGGACGGCGTGGCCAAGCTCAGCCTCAGCGCCCACTGCGGGGAGGACGCCGTGCTCGGTGCCGCCCGCGCGGAGGTGCGCCTTGATTGAGATCGAGGGAGCAGGCGAGGCCTGCAGCCTGGAGCGCGTCTCCGTCGAGACCGACGGCGTGGCCGTCGCCGACAGCCCCGTGCTGGCCGAGCACACCACCCTGCGCGTGGGCGGCCCGGCTGACCGGTTCGTCGTGGCCACCACGGAGAGGGAACTCATCGACGCCGTCACCGACTGCGACGAGCGCGGCGAGCCCGTCCTCGTCCTGGGCGGCGGCTCCAACCTGCTCGTCGCCGACGAGGGCTTCCGCGGCACCGTCGTGCGCGTGGCCACCACCGGCATCAACGCCGACGTGTCCAGCTGCGGGGGAGCGGCCGTGCGGGTCGCCGCCGGTGAGAACTGGGACACCTTCGTCGCGCACGCCGTCGAGCAGGAGTGGATCGGCGTCGAGACGCTCTCCGGCATCCCCGGCAGCGTGGGCGCCACCCCCATCCAGAACGTCGGCGCCTACGGCTCCGACGTCTCCCAGACCATCACGTCGGTGCGCACCTGGGACCGGCAGGAGCGCACGCAGCGCACCTTCCCGGTCGTCGACTGCGGCTTCGGCTACCGCACCTCCCGCTTCAAGCGCGAACCCGGCCGCTACCTCGTGCTCGAGGTGGGCCTCCAGTTCCAGCTGGGCTCGCTCGGCAGCCCCATCGCCTATCCCGAACTCGCCAACCGGCTGGGCACCGTGCCCGGCAAGCGCGTCGAGGCCGCGAAGGTGCGGCAGGCCGTCCTCGAGATCCGTCGCGGCAAGGGCATGGTGCTCGACGAGGCGGACCACGATTCGTGGAGCGCCGGCTCGTTCTTCACCAACCCCATCCTCGACGCCGACGACGCCGCCCGGCTGCCCGACGAGGCTCCGCGCTTCCCGGACGCCGAGGGCCGGACCAAGACCAGCGCCGCCTGGCTGATCCAGCACGCCGGCTTCGCGAAGGGCCACGGTGACGGTGAGGCCCGCCTGTCCACCAAGCACGTGCTGGCGCTGACGAATCGGGGCGCGGCCACCGCGTCGGACCTGGTGGCGCTCGCCACCGAGGTGCGCAACGGCGTGGCGGAGCGCTTCGGCATCCGCCTCGTGCCCGAGGTCAACCTCATCGGGCTCGAACTCGGCAACTGACCCCTGGGCCGCCTGCCCGGCCGACGGCCGGCCCGGCCTCAACCTCGAGTTGAGATATTTCCGCCCACCCCGCCCCGGCCGTTAGCCTCCTCACCGGAGGGTGTTGTGAAGAGATCGCTGCGTTTGCTGAGGCTGGCCGCCGTCGTCGTCGTGCTGGCCGTGGTCGGCGCGCCGCTGCTC
>DURG01000057.1 GCA_012837465.1 Propionibacterium sp.
CTTGGTGGCGGGCGGCCAGCGGGGCGGCGCCATCGATGACCCGCATCGTCTCGATGAGGTCGACGGTGGGGCCCGCGCCGCGGGCAAAGGCGGCCTTGGCGAGGCATTCGGCCCATTCGTCCTGGGCCGTGGAGTCGCTGACAACGCCGGAGCCGATGCCGAGCCGCGCGTTGTGTCCCGAGGCGTCGGGGTCGAGCTCGAGGGTGCGGATGGCGACGCTGAGCGTGGCACGCCAGCCGACGGGGCCGTCGCCAGGCTCGATGAGGCCCAGGCTGCCGGTGTAGAGGCCGCGCGGGTCCCTCTCCAGGCGGCGGATCAGCTCCATGGCGGCGAGCTTGGGCGCCCCCGTGATGGACCCACAGGGGAAGGTGGCCGCCAGCAACTGGCTGGGCGTGGTGCCGGGGAGCAGCTCGGCGCGCACGGTGCTGGTCATCTGCCAGAGTTGGCCCACCTGCTCCACCTCGAAGAGCGCCGGGACGTCGACCGTGCCGGGGACGGCGACCTGACTGAGGTCGTTTCGGAGCAGGTCGACAATCATGAGGTTCTCGGCGCGGTTCTTCGGGTCGCTGCGGAGGGCCTCGGGGTCGGTGTCGGCGGGGGCGGTGCCCTTCATCGGCTGGGTGGTGGCCACGCCGTCGTCGACCCGGACGAACAGTTCGGGGGACAGGCTGAGCGTCCAGGGCGCGGCCGGCTCCGGGAGGTGGGCGAGCACGCCGTAGGCGACGGGCTGGCGCTCGAACAGGCGCCGGTACAGCTCCACCGGGTCGCCGGCGAAGCGAGCGGTGACGCGGTGGGTGAAGTTGACCTGGTAGGTGGTGCCGGCGGCGATGGCCTCGTGCACGTCGGCGATGCGGGCCGCGAACTCCTCCTCGTCGAGGTCGGGCCGGACGTCGGCAAGCCACCCCTCACCCTGCTCGAGGTGCACGTCGGGGCCTTCTTCGCGCGCTTCGAACCAGAAGACCGCGCCTCGGGCTGAGCCGCGCACGCCGAGGTGCGCCTCGCCGAGGTCGTAGGGGAGCCACGCGAACGCGTGCCAGCCGCGCTGCCATCCATCGCCGAGCACGTGGTCGAGGGTGGCGAGGTCGACCAGATCGGTTCGCTGGAGGCCGCTGAGGAACGTCCGACGGCCGGTGTGCGCGTCGCTGAGGAACACACAGTGGCCGAGGGATTCCATGGTGAGCAGGCTATAGCCTTGGGCGGTGATCATCGATGTGACCGACCCGGCGGATCCGCGACTGACGGACTTCGTCGGCCTGCGCGACGCGCAACTGCGCCGCTCCACGGACCGGTTCATCGCGGAGGGGCTCAAGATCATCGAGCGCTCGTTCGCCGCGGGATGCACCCCGCGGTCGCTCCTGTTGCAGCCCCGTTGGCTCGACGGCGTGCTGCCGCTACTGGCGGGCTCCCCGGAGGTGCCCGTGTACGTCGGCACGGAGAAGATGATTGAGCAGGTCAGCGGCTTCCACGTCCACCGCGGCGCGTTGGGCTCGTTCGACCGCCCGGCCGAGGCATCCTGGGACGACCTACTGGCCGCCCGACGGCTGATCGTCTGCCAGGACACCGTCGACCATGCCAACCTGGGCGCCATCATCCGGCTCGCTGCGGGCTTGGGCTGGGACGGCCTCGTCGTGTCGCCCGGCAGCGCGGATCCCCTCTACCGCCGCGCGATCAAGGCCTCCATGGGCGCCTCGCTGGAACTGCCGTGGCTCCGCATGGCGGGGGAGGGCGACCTCGAGCGGCTCCGGGCGGCAGGCTTCACCGTCGCGGCCTCGACGATCTCTCCCCGCGCGGTGTCGATCGACGACTACCAGCCACCGGGGAAGCTCGCCCTGCTCCTGGGCGCCGAGGGCGACGGGCTCAGTGCCGACTGGCTGGCCGAGGCCGATGTCCACCTGACCATCCCGATGACGGACAGGGTCGATTCCCTCAACGTCGCCACCGCTGCGGCCATCCTCGCGCACGCCCTGCGCTGAGCGGCTGATCCTTGGGGGTGTAGAGCTTGGCCCTCGTGGGTGCGAGACTGCCGCAATGAGGTGGATTCGGCTCCTGACAGCCATGTTTGCGTTCGGGCTGCTGGCGGGCTGCTCCGAACCGGGCTACCCGCGGGATCCCGAGGGCACCCTTCTCCGGGCCACCGACGGTGAACTCGTCGTCGGCGTCTCCACTCACCCGCCGCACGTCGACGTGTCCGACGAGGGCGAGGTCAGCGGGCCCGAGGCCGACATCGTCAACGGATATGCCGAGTCGATCGGCGCCGAAGTGGTCTGGGTGGAGGGTGCCGAGAGCGAACTCATGGAGAAGCTCAAGCTCGGCGAACTCGACATCGTCGTCGGTGGCCTGAGCAGCGACTCGCCATGGGCGACCCACGCCGCGCTCACCAGGCCGTATGGGAAGACGACCGGGCCGGATGGCAAGGAGGCCAAGCTCGTGCTTGCCACCCGCCTCGGGGAGAACGCGCTGCTTTCCAACCTCGAGCGCCACCTGATTGACGAGGGGCTGGAGGCGTGAACGGGCACGGGTACTCGTCGCTCCCACCGGAGAAGTCGGCGGCGCTCAAGCGCGCGGTGCGGCTGCAGTGGATCTCGCTCGGCGTGATGGGCCTGATCATCGTGGCCGTGGGGCTCGTCGCAGGGCAGTCCCAGGCCATGCGCACCGCCTTCGTCGAAGACCTCCTCGCGCTGTTGCCGCCGATCGCCTTCCTGCTCGGCGTCTGGCGGGCCCGGAAGGGCCGTTCCCCGAAGCACCCCTACGGCCACCACCGCGCGATGTCGGCCGGCCACCTCGTTGCCGCCGTGGCCCTTCTGACCTTCGGTCTCTCCCTCACGTGGAACGGGGCCAGCGCGCTGCTCTCCGGCGAGCGGCCGCCCGTCGGCGTGACGTCCATCGCTGGCTACACGTTCTGGGCCGGCTGGCCAATGATGATCGTGATGTCGCTGACCGTCATCCCGTCCGTCATCCTCGGCCGGATGAAGCTCAAGCTGGCCGAGGAACTGCACGATGACCTGCTCTCCGCCGACGCCGACATGCTGAAGGCCGACTGGAGCACTGCGCTGGCCACCGTCGCAGGCGTCGCGGGCATCGGCTTTGGGCTCTGGTGGGCGGACTCCGCGGCCGCCCTCCTCGTCTCGGTGAGCATCGTCAAGGACGGCGTGACCAACCTGCGTGGTGCCGTCGGGGCACTCCTGGACGCGCGGGCCACCCCCATCGCCTCGCAGGAGCCGGACCCGGTGATCGACAAGCTGCGCGAGGCTGCGTTGGAGGAGCCGTGGGTCGAGGACGTGGCGGTACGGGTGCGCGACATGGGACATGTGTTCCACAGCGAGGCGTTCGTGGTCCCGGTCTCTGGGCGTCCGGTCGATGCCCGCATGATCGACCGGTTACGGGACCGCCTGTCCGAGGTGGATTGGAAGGCAGTGGACACCGTCGTGGTGCCCACTGCGGACCTGCCGGAGGACGTGGACGAAGGCTAGGCCTCCGGGTCGGGAGTGGGGGCGGCGGTGTTCTTCGGGGACACCGGCCAGTCGTCGGGATAACGCCAGGCCAACTCCTCGACCTTCTTGTCGAGTTGGCGGCGGGCGCGGGCCGAGAGGCGGTCGCCGAAGACGGTGCCGCTCAGGTGGTCGGTCTCGTGCTGCAGGCATCGTGCGAGCAGGCCCGTGCCGTGGATGGTGACCTCGTTGCCGTAGGCATCCTGGCCGACGCAGGTGGCGAGATCCGGGCGGGCGACGCTCTGGTAGCCGCCGGGGTAGGACAGGCATCCCTCTTCGGCCGCGTCCAGGTTGCGGTCCCTGCCCTCGGGCAGCGTCACGACGGGGTTGCACACCACACCGCGCTGGATCCTGTCGTCCGCGTCGGGGCACTCGTAGATGAAGACGGCCTTGCCGACCCCCACCTGGGTGGCCGCGAGACCCACGCCCTCGGAGGCACGCATGGTGGCCCACATGTCGCGGACCAACTCGTGGAGCTCCTCACCGAACTCGGTGATGGGCTCGGTCTGCGCATGCATCACCGGGGTTCCCCAGCGGGTGATGGGCAGGACCTTGCCTCCCTGGGTGAGATCGGCCTCAGCCATGGTGCTCCTTCGAAGGTCGGGTGTACGACGGACAAGTATGCCGCACCGGGTGTTGCTCCTGCATGGCTGCCCTCGGGCGGGCGAAGATGGGCGGCATGGAACTCCCCCCGGGCTGGTCGGCGCTGCTCGACGACTACGCCGCACACCTTGAGGCAGAGCGCGGGCTCAGCCCCCACACGGTGCGGGCCTACGGGACGGACCTGCGCGAGCTCGCCGCGTTCGTGGACGTCGAGCCCTCCCGCGTCACGTTGTCGCGGCTGCGTTCGTGGCTGGGACGGATGGGCGACGACGGTGCGGCCACCGCCACGGTGCAACGTCGTGTCGCGTGCGTGCGGGGCTTCTTCGCCTGGGCCGTGCGCGAGGGCATCCTGTCGACCGATCCTGCGGTGCGGCTCAAGGCGCCGAAGAGGCAGCGCCGCCTGCCCAAGGTGCTGCCTGCCGGAGCCGTCAACGAAACCTTGGCCGCTGCGGAGACGAGGGCGGCCGAGGACGAGGACCCCGTCGCGGTGCGGGATCTGGCCATCATCGAGTTGCTGTACTCCAGCGGGCTGCGCGTATCCGAACTGTGCACGATCCAGCTGCGCGACGTCGACCGCGACCGCCGCTCCGTCAGCGTGCTCGGCAAGGGCGGCAAGCAGCGCACCGTGCCGTTGGGCGCGCCCGCGCTGCGTGCCATTGACGCGTGGCTGGCGGTCCGTGGCCTCGTCAGCACCCCGTCGAGCCCCGACACGATTTTCTTGGGGGCGAGGGGCGGGGCTCTCGACCCGCGAGTCGCCAGACGGGTGGTGCACGACGCGACGGCGGCGGCCGGCCCGGGCGCCGAGATCGGACCGCACGGGCTGCGGCACGCCATGGCCACGCACCTGCTCGAAGGCGGAGCGGACCTGCGCAGCGTGCAGGAGATGCTGGGCCACTCGTCGGTGGCCACCACGCAGATCTACACCCACGTCACCTCCGAGCGCCTGCGAGAAGCGTTCAAGCAGGCGCACCCCAGGGCCTAGAGCAGCGGCTTGATCTGGTCGCGGACCTGGCCGCGCAACACCTTCCCGATCATCGAGGTGGGCAGCTCATCGACGGTGACCACGCGGCGCGGCACCTTGTAGGCCGACAGCCGTTCCTTGGCCCACGCTCGCACCTCGGCCTCGTCGACCGTGGAATTGGGCACCACGGCCGCGACGATCTGCTCATCGCCGCGTTCCTGCTTGACGCCCACCACCGCGACGTTCTCGACGGCGGGATGCTGGCGCAGCACGCGCTCGACCTCGCTGGGGGAGACGTTGAAGCCACCGGTGATGATGATCTCCTTCAGTCGATCCACGATGGTGGCGAAGCCGTCCTCGTCGAGCGTGACGACGTCGCCGGTGCGGAGCCAGCCGTCGGCGGTGAGAGCCTCGGCCGTCGCCTCGGGCTTGTGCCAGTAGCCCTGGAACACCTGCGGGCCCTTGACCCACAGCTCACCCGGTTCGCCCACGCCTACGTCCCGACCGTCCTCGTCCACCACGCGGCGCAGCGTCGACGGGAACGGGATGCCGATGGTGCCGGTCTTGCGGGTCTCGTTGAAGGGGTTGCCCATGGCGATGGGCGCGCACTCGGTGAGGCCGTAGCCCTCGACGAGGAGGCCGCCGGAGACGGACTCCCAGAGTTCGACGGTCTCGTCGGGCAGGGTCATGGCGCCGGAGATGCACCACTTGACCCCCGACAGGTCGATGCCCTTCTCCTTCGCCCCGTTGGCGGTCTTCTCATAGATGGGCGGCACCGCGCAGTAGATCGACGGCGGGTTCTTCTTCATTTCGGCCAGCGCCATGTCGACGTCCGGCCGGGGGAACAGCACCTGGCGGGCCTGCTTGTAGACGCCGAACGTGACGTAGAGCACCATGCCGAACGCATGGAACATCGGCAGCATCGCGTAGCTGACCTCGCGCCCGGTCTGCGCACCGTGCATCCAGGCCACGCCCATCAGGGCGTTGGCGTACATGTTGAGGTGGCTGAGCATGACGCCCTTGGGTACGCCCGTGGTGCCGGAGGTGTACTGGATCGCGCCCAGGTCGTTGATGGACGGCCGCGGGTGGGCAGGGTCGAGCATGGGGCCCGACAGCAACTGCTTCCAGGTGAGATCGCCCTTGTCTCCGCTGGTGAGGGCTTCGCGCTTCTCCCTCAGCGAGGGGACGGGGAGGCCGAGCAGCAGGCGCTTGACGGTGGGGAACTCCTCCAGCATGTTGACGGCCACGACAGTGGGCTGGGTGGACACGGCACGCAACTTGGGCACCACGCGGTCCATGGCGATGGCCACCTTGGCGCCGTGGTCCACGAACACCTCGTCGAGTTCGCGCTCCGTGGACAGCGGGTTGTGCTCGCACACCACGGCACCCAGGCGCAGGATGGCGTAGAAGGCCACGAGGTGCTGCGGGCAGTTCGGCAGGAGGATCGCCACCCGGTCTCCCGCGACGACGCCCAGTTTCCGCAGGCCTTCGGCGGCGTGCTCGATCCGCTCGCCCAGCTGGCGGTAGGTCATGGTGCCGCCGAAGAACTCCGTGGCCACCTTGTCTCCGGCCTCGCGGCAGGACCGCTCACACATGTCGGTGAGGGATTCGGTGGGCAACTCGATCTCTGCGGGTACCCCGGGCTGGTAGAAGCGCACCCAATCCGGGATGGGCGAAGGCGTGGTGGTCATGGACCCAACCTAGTGCCAAGAGTCACGCAACGAGCGTGAGGGGGTCCACCAGCGCGCCACCTCGCCACGCCATCCAGTGCAGGTGGCAGCCCGTCGACAGGCCCGTGTTGCCCACCACCCCCACCTGCTGCCCGGCGCTGAGGCGCTGGCCCGGGCGCATCGTCGTGGACGGGAGGTGGGCGTAGGCGGTGCGGAACCCGCCGCCGTGGTCCACCACCACGCGGTACCCATAACCCCCGTGGTAGCCGGCGCTGGTCACGGTGCCGGCGGTGGGTAGGACGATCGGCGTGCCACAGGCGGCGCCGAAGTCGACGCCGTCGTGCAACTTGTACACGCCGGTGACTGGGTGGCGGCGCATCCCGAAGCGCGACGTGATGGGCCCTCTCACCGGGTAGCTGCCCACCGAGCCGACAACCTGGGCCGCGCCGATCGGCGGTGGGGGCGCCGGTTGGGCGCCGCGGGGGAGCAGGCGCACCACCGACGTGGACAAGAAGGCGGTGGGATCTGCGTACTCGGTGCCGTCGGTCAGCCCCCAGTGAAGGCAGGCCTGGGTGGGGCAGTGGCCCGGGGCAAGGGTTCCGACGTGCTGCCCGGCCTCCACAGTCTCCCCCTTGGCGACGGCGGAGACGACCGGCTGGTAGGTGGTGCGCCAGCCGTTGCCGTGGTCGATGGACACGGTTGGGCGCCCGGCTACGGAGCCGGCGAAGTGCACGACCCCCGGGGCTGCCGCCACCACGGGCTCGCCGTCGCGCCCGGCGAGGTCGACGCCGCGGTGCCACGCGTCGAAGCGGCCGACGTCGTCGAACCCGCGCAGCACCCGCCCCGGCAGGGGAGTGTCGAGCACGAACCCATCCGCGGAGGCGGAGGGGGAACCGAGGGCGAGGAGGAGGCAGGCCAGGAGTGCGACAATGGTTCTCACACTTCCACTGTGGCCAACCGGCACCCCGAATCACCACGTGCGGCCGAACCTGTGGACAACCCCCGGCGGCAGTGTTTGGTCGAACCGGGGCTGACTCGATAGCATGTGCACTGCAACCCGTGTGGGTTGACATCGCATGCGCTGCGCGGGAGACCGTCGGTGGCCGCGTGGTCCTTCGCCTGACGGCGGGGGTGCGGCGCCGGGCGCATCAGGCAAAGGCCCCAACCGGGGTCACCACAACCACCGTGGGCCCAGTGCGCCCACCTCATGAAAGGCACGACCATGGCAGTCGTCACCACGCGCCAGCTGCTCGAGAGCGGCGTTCACTTCGGTCACCAGACCCGTCGTTGGAACCCCAAGATGAAGCGCTTCATCTTCACCGAGCGCAACGGCATCTACATCATCGACCTGCAGCTGTCGCTCAGCTACATCGACAAGGCCTACGCCTTCATCAAGTCCACCGTCGCCCGCGGCGGCCAGGTGCTGTTCGTCGGCACCAAGAAGCAGGCCCAGGAGGCCATCGCCGAGCAGGCCACCCGCGTCGGCATGCCCTACGTCAACCAGCGTTGGCTCGGCGGCATGCTCACCAACTTCGGCACCGTCTCGAAGCGCATCTCGCGCCTCAAGGAGCTCGAGGGCATGGACCTGACCGACACCTCCGGCTCGGGCCTCACCAAGAAGGAGCTCCTCCAGCTCGACCGCGAGCGCACCAAGCTCGACAAGACGCTCGGCGGCATCCGCGACATGGGTCGCACCCCGCAGGCCGTGTGGATCGTCGACACAAAGAAGGAGCACCTCGCCGTCGACGAGGCGCGCAAGCTGAACATCCCGATCGTCGGCATCCTGGACACCAACTGTGACCCCGATGAGGTCGACTACGCGGTGCCCGGCAACGACGACGCGATCCGCTCCGTCGCCCTGCTGACCCGCATCATCGCCGACGCCGTCGCCGACGGCCTCATCGAGCGTTCCTCCGGTCGCTCCGGTGAAGAGGCCCAGAGTGAGCCCATGCCCGACTGGGAGCGCGAGCTCCTGGGAGCCGACGAGCAGGCCGCTGCCGCCCCGGCCGAGGAAGCCGCTGTGGCTCCCGCGGAGCAGGTGGAGCGCCCCGACAACGCCGAGCAGGCCGAGTCTGCGGCCGACGC
>DURG01000058.1 GCA_012837465.1 Propionibacterium sp.
ACGATCGACAGCATCTTGGCAGAGGTGCCCAGTTCGAGGATGGGGAACAGGTCCGTGAGGTAGTCGCGCAGCACGTTGCCGGTGACCGAGATGGTGTTCTCGCCCTTGCGGATGCGCTCGATGGTGTACTTCGTCGCCTCGACGGGGCTCATGATCTCGATCGTGAGTCCATCGGTGTCGTGATCGGCGAGGTAGGTCTTGACCTTCTCGATGAGGTTGCGGTCGTGCGCGCGCTCGGTGTCGAGCCAGAAGACGGCCGGCCAGCCGGTGAGGCGGGCGCGGGTCACGGCCAGCTTCACCCAGTCCTGGATGGGGGCGTCCTTGGCCTGGCAGGCGCGCCAGATGTCGCCCTCGGCGACGTCGTGGCTCATCAGCACCTCGCCAGCCGAGTTGACGACCTCGACGACGCCTTCACCTGAGATCTCGAAGGTCTTGTCGTGCGAGCCGTACTCCTCGGCCTTCTGCGCCATGAGGCCGACGTTCGGGACGGTGCCCATGGTCGACGGGTCGTAGGCGCCGTTGGCCTGGCAGTCCTCGATCACGGCCTGGTAGACGCCGGCGTAGGAGGAATCGGGCAGGACGGCGAGCGTGTCGTCCTCCTCACCGTCCGGCCCCCACATGTGGCCGGAGGTGCGGATCATGGCCGGCATCGACGCGTCGACGATGACGTCCGAGGGCACGTGCAGGTTGGTGATGCCCTTGTCCGAGTTGACCATGGCGAGCCTGGGGCCCTCGGCGATGCCGGCCTCGAAGGCGGCCTTGATCTCGGCGCCGTTGCTCAGCTTGTCGAGGCCGGCGTAGATCGCGCCGAGGCCGTCGTTGGCCGAGAGCCCGGCCGCGGCCAGGTCGGCGCCGTACTTCTCGAACACCTGCGGGAAGAACGCCTTGATGACGTGGCCGAAGATGATCGGGTCCGAGACCTTCATCATGGTGGCCTTGAGGTGGACGGAGAACAGGACGCCGGCCTCCTTGGCCTTGGCGACCTGATCGGCCAGGAAGGCGTCGAGCGCGGCGGCGCGCATGACGGTGCCGTCCACGACCTCACCGGAGAGCACCTTCAGGCCGTCCTTCAGGACGGTCTCGGTGCCGTCGGCGGCGCGGTGGCGGATGGTGAGGGTGTCGTCGGCCGGGAGGACGACCGACTGCTCGTTGTGGCGGAAGTCGTCGGAATCCATGGTGGCGACGGCGGTCTTGGAGTCGTCGGTCCACGCGCCCATGCGGTGCGGGTTCTTCTTCGCATAATTCTTGACGGATTCCGGCGCGCGGCGATCAGAGTTGCCTTCGCGAAGCACCGGGTTGACGGCCGAACCCATGACCTTGCCATAGCGGGCGCGGACGTCCTTGTCCTCGTCGGTCTGCGGGTCCTCGGGGTAGTCCGGAACCTTGAAGCCCTGGGCCTGCAGTTCCGCGATGGCCGACTTCAGCTGGGGCACGGACGCCGAGATGTTCGGCAGCTTGATGATGTTGGCCTCGGGGGCCTTGGCCAGTTCGCCGAGCTCGGTGAGGGCGTCGTCGACCTTCTCGTCGAGGCGGTCGGGGAACTGGGCCAGGATCCGGCCCGCCAGCGAAATGTCTCGGGTCTCGATGTCGACGCCGGCCTGGCTGGCAAAGGCGTTGATGATCGGGAGGAACGAGTAGGTGGCGAGAAGGGGGGCCTCGTCGGTGAGGGTGTAGATGATCTTGCCCACGAAAGAACTCCTTGAGTCGGGATGCGCCTCCCCAGCTTAGCCATCGGGCGTGGTGTTCGTTGGCCGCGCACGGGGGTTGGGCGGGCACGCCGGTTCTTTGGACTAATCCCACCGATTGGGTAGCCTGTACCCACGAGTCAGTGACAGATCCGCGGCAAGACCGCGATGAACAAAGCAAGGGGGTCGACCCGATATGGGGCGCGGCCGTGCAAAGGCGAAGCAGACCAAGGTTGCCCGCGAGCTCAAGTACCGCTCGGTGGAGACGGATTTCTCGTCCCTCGAGCGTGAGCTGCGCGGAGATTTCGTCGAGGATCATGAAGAGACCGAGGAAGCTGTACCTGACCCCTACGCCGAGCTTGCTGCGGAGTACGAGGACTATGGTGACGAGGACGGCCACGGCGGCTACGAGCGTCGCTCCTCCTGACACCCCTCGCTCGTGACCAGATGGGTCCCCGACACCGAACTGTCGGGA
This sequence comes from Propionibacterium sp., assembly GCA_012837465.1. GTDB lineage: Bacteria > Actinomycetota > Actinomycetes > Propionibacteriales > Propionibacteriaceae > Arachnia. Next base: position 2,161 of record DURG01000058.1, read on the forward strand.
TATCAGCAGTGCCTGATTGATCTCGAAGAAGAACCCACCTACGCGTTGGAACCCGACGGCTCCCTCGTGGCCACCGTCGTGCGCCGGAACGAGCCCGCCACCCAGCGGGCGGTGCTCTACGTGCACGGGTGGAACGACTACTTCTTCCAGACCCACCTGGCCGACGAGATGGCTGCGCTCGGCTATGACTTCTACGCGGTCGACCTCCGCCGCTACGGCAGGTCGCTGCGCAAGGGCCAGCTCGCGGGCTACATCACGGACCTGCGCGACTACTTCGTCGAGCTCGACGCCGCCTTGGAGGTCGTGCGCGAGGAGGGCCACGACGACGTCGTGCTCATGGGGCACTCCACCGGCGGCCTCACCGCGGCCCTCTATGCGGACGAGCGCCCCGCGACGTTCTCCGCGCTGATCCTCAACGCGCCTTGGCTCGAGGCCTACGGCAACACCCTGCTGCGCCCCGCCGTCAGCGCCGCGCGCGCCGTCGCCCCCACGACGGCGGTGCCGGTCACCGACGCCGGCTACTACCGCCGCTCGATCTCCGCGATGGAGGAGGGGGAGTGGGACTACAACACCAACCTCAAGGGCGACCCAGCCTTCCGTCCCCGCGTCGGCTGGCTCGCAGCCGTGGCGAACGGGCACGCGCGGATCGCGGACGGCCTGCGCATCGACTGCCCGGTAATGGTCGCCATCTCGGAGCGCTCCCTGTTCAGCCGTACGTGGAGCGAGGAGCAGTCGCTGGCCGACATCGTCCTCGACGTGAACCTCATCGCAGCGCGCGCACCCATGCTGGGCAACACCGTCGCGATCGTGCGGGTGCCGGGCGGGATGCACGACCTCACGCTGTCGTCGCCGGACGTGCGGGCGGTCGTCTTCGAGCAGTACGCGCGATTCCTGCGCTGCTTCGGCCAGGCCTGACGGGCTCTGAAGACGCGAAAACCCCCGCGCTGCGGGGGTTTCTCACTGTGGTGGTGGCCAGGGCCGGGGTCGAACCGGCGACCTTCCACTTTTCAGGCGGACGCTCGTACCAACTGAGCTACCTGGCCGTTTGGCTGGGCGTTGCCGCCATACCAGCGACCCCGACGGGACTCGAACCCGCGACCTCCGCCGTGACAGGGCGGCGCGCTAACCAACTGCGCTACGGGGCCAATTTCTTGACCCGGCCGGCTTCCCGGCCAGTGCTGGATGAACCAGCCCGGCAACTATAGCGTGACTCCCCGCTGGTTGTCACATCGGGTAAACCCCGTTGTCGTTACCGGTTTGCGACCCCCACCGCGGTGGGGAGCGCATCGCATCCCCAACGGGATTCGAACCCGTGCTACCGCCGTGAAAGGGCGGGGTCCTAGGCCGCTAGACGATGGGGACTAGCTCGTAGAAGTGTAGAGACTTCCCTGCGAACAGGCAAACGCGTCGATCAGCCGTAGGTGTTGATGTGCACGTGGTCGTAATGGTTGGCCGTGTCGTTGCCGCGGGAGGCCATCGAACGCCAGCCTTCCTTGTTGCGCTGCACGGACCAGATCTTCTGACCGAAGATGATGTAGTTGATGTTGAACGTCGCCGCGTTGGCGCGGTAGTAGTTCGCGATCTCCCAGCCGAGGGCCTGGTTGGACTTGTAGCTCGGGATCATCACGTCGACGGCGCGGCCGGCAGGGTGGTCCGGCGTGACGTCGCGGCGCCAGCCGTACTGCGTCTTGATCTGCGGGAAGCGGCCCCACACGTCCCAGGCGATCGCCTGCACGTTGGCATTGGTCTTCTCGAGGCCGGAGCTGTAGCCCTTGTTGATGTTGCCGCTGTTGCCGGCGGAGGCCCCGCCCCCGGAGCTGGCCGGCGGAGTGCTGGAGACGTACCTGGCGGTGACCCAGCGGATCTCACCGTTGCGCACGATCTGGGCGCGGCCGTTCTGCACGATGCCGGTGACCTGGAGTTCGCCGCCGCGGGGGATCTCGCCGTTGTACCGGGTGCCGGTGCTCGCCGCCCAGATGTTGAGGACGGTGGTGGCGTAGCGCAGGGTGGTCTTCGGAACGGCCGGTGCCGTCGGCGCGGCCTTGAGGTCGATGGGGGTGAGGTATCGGTTGTTGACCCAGCGCACCGCGCCGCCATGGATGACCTGGGCCATGCCGTTGGTCACCTTGCCGGTGGTGTCGAAGATCGTGCCGGTGGGCACGTCGCCGAGGTTGGTGAAGTCCGAGTTCGGGGTGGTGCGCACCATGAGCACGGTGGTGCCGCGGGCCTTGCCCGTGGCCGTCGGCAGCGACGAGTAGGCCGAGGCCGCAGTGCCGCTCAGGTAGCTGGCGGCCGCCCAGTAGGTCTTGCCGTTGAAGGTGAGCTGGGCCCAGTCGCCGCTGACCGTGCCCGTGAGTTCCATGCGGGTGCCGCGCTGCACGAGGGCGCCGATCGAGTCCTTCGTCGACGGGCCCGAGCGCAGGTTGAGGGTCACGGTGCTGTAGACGGTGCCCTTGGAGGCGGTGGTGGTGCCGTTGCTCTGCGCGGAGGTGGGGGCACCTGCCTGGGCGCTGCCGCCCACGAGGTAGGCGCTGGCGACGTATGCGGTGCGGCCGTTGTAGGTCACCTCGGTCCAGCCGTCCTTTGAGCCGTGCGCGGACAGCGTCTGGCCGACGGAGAGCACGGTGAGGCTCTTGCTGGAGGTGGTGGGCTGGGTTCGCACGTGGACGCGGACCCGGGCGGACACCTCGCCGTTGGTCGCGTCAGCGAGTGGGCCGAGAATCAGGCCTCCAAGGCCCTGGGCGAGGACGGCAATGCCGACCGCGGAGGCGGTCACCCGAAGGCCCTTGAGTGTCTTCTTCACGTCTCTCCTCGTCATCGTTGGTGAGGCGTGGGCGTGCCGCTTCCCCGGGCCGATTGCTCGACCCCGGCACGCCCCCCGCTTGCGAAGGACACTAGGTAACAAAGGGCAGCGCCAACAATCGAAGTTGAGAGTTTGCTGAGAGGGGGCAAGCCGACATGCCGCACCTCCGCGATAAACGACATTTGTGTAGTTTCACGGCTGTCATTGCCGGTGCAGCGCTGTGACTGGGGTCTTTGCCACGAATCTGGGGATTTGGCAGGCCTGAGAGCCACTTGAGAGGTTGTCAGGGATTCTCAGCCTCGACTCAACTCAAGTCCAGCTTGAGGTTGAAGGTTGGAGGTTGAGGTTCAGGGATGATTCAGGGCTGGACCCAGCTCCGGGAGGAGGTGCTGGACCAGTGCGCGGCCTTGCCCAGGGCCGAATCCGGCACGTAGCCAGCCTGGAGGTCTGCCGGCTCCAAGGGCAGGCCGCCGGTGAGTTCCGCCAGGCGCCGGCGCTCCCTGGCGGGCGCCTTCGCGGCAACGACGGGTAGGCCCAGTGCGCGACGGTTGGCGGCGAGGGTGGTGAGCACCTCGGGATGGAAGTCGTCGGCCACGACGACCAGGGGCGCCTCCGCGGTGGCCCGTTGGAGGGGGTTCAGCAGTTCGCGCATGGCGGTGACCGCGCCGTCGACGACGAGCAGCGTGGGCCGATCCCAGGAGGCGCCGTCGGGGTTGGTCGCGAAGTCGGGGTGCGCGTGCCCGAAGCCGAAGCCCTCCCCGGCCTTCGGCAGGTCCCGGGCCTCCCGGTGACCGGGCGCTGGCATGGTGTCGACCTCGTCCTGCGTGACGTAGTGCGGGACGTGGGAGTCGACGATCGCGTGGTCGCGGAGCGGGGCGGGCTCGCCGGCGCCGGTGAGCCGTCGGCTGGTCCGGCGGTCG
>DURG01000059.1 GCA_012837465.1 Propionibacterium sp.
CGACCGCCGCCTGCGCGCGGCGAGTGCGAGCCAGCCTGCGGTGCCCAGCGCGATCGCAACCACGGCCAACCACCCGACCACCCGCGGGCCCAACGCCCCGGCCACCCCGACGCCGGCAAGCACCGTGAGGGCAACCCACGGCGGGACACGCCACTGGCGCCGCGGCCGCGGCGGCTCGAGCCTGGCCAGCCCGGGCGCAGGTTCGATGAGCAGTACAGCGGCGAGGCAGGCGGCCAGCGCGGCCGCCATCACGAGCCCACCAACCGCTTCAGCTCGTCGCCCGGTTCGTATCGGATGCCGTGGGGGGTCAGGGTGGCTGCGGGGACGATCTCGACGAGACCCGAGGCGCCTCGCCGGAACAACCCCAGCTCGCTGACCCTGCGGGCGCCCGAGGCGTCCCGGCGCAGGTGGATGACCAGCCGCAGTGCGGCCGCGACCTGCGCATGGCAGGCGTCCCGTCCCAACCCGCCCAGCGCGGCCAGGGCCTCCAAACGCGCGGGCACGTCGAGCACCGAGTTGGCATGGACGGTGCCGCAGCCTCCCTCGTGCCCGGTGTTGAGCGCCGTGAGGAGATCCGTCAGTTCGGCGCCGCGCACCTCGCCCAGCACGACCCTGTCCGGCCGCATCCGCAACGCCTGCCGCACCAGCGTGGTCAGCGTGATGGCGCCCACGCCCTCTGCGTTCGCGGGGCGGCCCTCCAACCGCACGCAGTGCGGGTGGTCCGGCACCAGTTCACGGGCATCCTCGACGACGACGATCCGCTCGTCCCGTGGGACGAGGCCGAGGAGCGCGGAGAGCAGCGTCGTCTTCCCGGTGCCCGTCCCGCCGGAGACCAGGAAGGGGATCCGCTGCGCCACCACCGCCCGCAGGAGGCGCGCCCCCTCCGGTGGCAGAGAGCCGGCGGCCACCAGGTCGTCGAGCGAGAAGTTGCGCCTGGCCGGCACCCGCAGCGACAGGCAGGTGCCCGGCGCCGCGACCGGCGCGAGCACCGCGTGGAGCCGCACCCCGCCGGGAAGCCGGCCGTCGACGAACGGGGAGGCGTCATCGAGGCGGCGCCCCGCGGCGGCCGCCAACCGGATGGCCAGGCGCCGCACCTGCTCGTCGTCGACGAAGCGCACGTCCGCGGGCTCAAGGCCGCGCCCCCGGTCCACGAACACCTCCCGGGCCCCGTTGACCACCACGTCGGAGACCCCGGGCTCCCCGAGCAGGTCGTCGAGCGGGCCGGCGCCGACGCTGTTGCGCCGCAACTGGCCCAACACGTCGTGGACCACGGCGTCCGTGACGATCACGCCCATGGCGCGCAGCGCCCCCGCCACGTCGATGGGCGTGTAGCTGCGCCCCAGGCCGGCGAGCCGCGTCTGGAGTTGGTCGAGCACGATCTCAGCCACCGCACGCCTCCTTCAGGATGGCGGCCACCTGCCGCCGGTATCGTCGGGCCGGGCCGCCGACGGGCACCATCCCCAACTCCGCCAACCGTGGCAGCGCCTTCGCATGCCCGATGATGCCCACGCAGGGCACGCCCAAGGACCTGGCCACCACGTCAGCAGGGATCCCCCGGCCGGGGCCCTGCCGCACCACCAGGCCAGTGGGAGTGACCGCTCGCGATTCCGCCAGCATCCGTGCCGACGCCACGGAGCGCACGTCCGCGCCCACCATGAGCAGCACCTGCTCCGCCTCCACCGCGGGCGCCTCCCGCCCCGAATCCACGACCACCAGATCCGCCGTGCGCTTCAACGCGCCCACGGCAGCGGCCACAGCCTGGGGCGGTGGGAGCCCGGCCGACTCCCGCCCCTGCGCGAGGACGGCCGCACCGTCCACGGCGGGCAGCCCGGAGAACAGCTCGCCCAACTCACCACGGGCATGCGTCAGATCCGGCCAGCGCACCCCCGCCTCCGTCTCCGCCCCGACGAGGAGGTCCAGCCCGCCGCCCCCTTGGGCGAGATCCACCGCCAGCGCTCGTTGGCCGTCGGCCGCCGCCACGAGGGCGAGCGAGGCCGCGAGCGTGCTGACCCCCAGCCCACCGGAAGCCCCCACCAGCGCGAGCACCTGGCCGCGCGTGACCTCCCGCCGGACGGCAGCCGTCATGGCCTTCGCGAGGTGGCCGCCGTCATCCGGCAACGGCAGCACCGGCAGCCCCAGGCCGGCGGAGCAGCGCGCCAGGTCCTGGTGTGACGCGCCCACCACGTAGGCGAGGCCGGGCGCGACCCCCGACCAGCGCGCCCCCACCTCCGTCGAGACCAGCCGCAGGGCGGCCTCGGGCCACGCCACGCG
>DURG01000060.1 GCA_012837465.1 Propionibacterium sp.
CCTCGTCGAGATCATCTCCGGGGCCATCCCCGCCGCTGCCCGCCACACCGGGGGGCACCCCGCGAAGCGCACCTTCCAGGCGTTGCGCATCGAGGTCAACCGCGAACTCGAGGCCCTCGACGGCGTGCTGCCGGCCGCCATCGACGCCCTTGCCGTCGGAGGCCGAATGGCCGTCCTCGCCTACCACTCGCTCGAGGACCGGGCCGTGAAGCGCGCGTTCGCCGCGAGGGCCACCGACCGCGCGCCGCGCGAGATGCCCGTGGTACCCGACCACCTCAAGGCCGAACTGACCCTGCTCACCCGGGGGGCCGAGAAGCCCTCCGCGGAAGAGATCGCCGCCAACCCCAGGGCGGCCTCCGCGCGACTCCGCGTGGCCGAACGAACGAAGGAGGCAGCATGAGCGCCCAGCCCATCACCACCGACGACGTCCCCGCGGCCCCGCCCGCCCGGCCACGTCTGGGGATCGTCCCCAAGCCCGCCGCCACGGTGTCCACCATGGGCTTCGTCGGCATCATCATCGCGCTGATCACCGCCGGCATGGTCGGCGTCATGGTCGTGACCACCTCGGTGAGCGCCCAGTCCCGCGAACTGGCTTCGCTGCGTTCCGAGGCCGTGCAGCTCACCTACCAGTCGGCGGCGCTCGAATCGCACCTGCAGAACATGGGCAGCGCCAATGCGATCGCGCTGCGGGCAAGCATGCTCGGCATGGTGCCCAACCCGCATCCCGCCTTCATCAACCTTGCGGACGGCACCGTCACCGGCTCCCCCCAGAAGGCCACTGGCGACGAGATGCCGTTCCTGCGTGGCATCGCGCCGGAGCCCGTCGCGCCGCCGCCGCTGCCCGCCCCCACCACTGAGACCGAGCCTGTCGAAACCGCCCCCGACCTGGTGGCGGCCGGCCCGACGGAGGACCAGCAGTGAGCGAACAGAAGCGCCCCCGGAAGCAGTCGGGCAGCCGCCCGACGCCGAAGAAGGCAACTGCCGGCAAGGCATCAGCCAGGAAGGCCCCGCTCAGCAAGACCAGCCGCAAGGCATCGGCCAAGGCCGCACCCGCGAAGAAGCGCAGGCCGCAGCCCAAGCCGGCGGCCAAGCCCAAGATCCGCACCTCGCGCCCCGAAGGCAAGCCGCGCACCTACCGCAAGACCGTGCGCCTGCCCATCGGCCGCTCCACCGTGCGCATCCGCGTGTTCATGCTCGTCTTCGCCCTCCTCCTCGGCACCGCCGGCCTGCGCGCCGTCCAGCTCCAGGGCCTCGACTCCCAGGCCTTCGCGGCCGAGGCGTCGCAGAAGATGCAGTACTCCCGCGACCTCCCCGCCACGCGCGGCGAGATCCGGGACCGCAACGGCGCGGTCATGGCCAGCACCGAGCCCGCCTTCCTCGTGTTCGTGGACCCCGACATGGTGCAGAGCAACGGCGCCGACAAGCGCTACCGGATGAGCGAGCGCAAGCAGGAGGAGACCGAGGTCGCTCCCGGCGCCGTCGCCGACATCCTCGTCAAGCACCTGGGTGGCCGCAAGGCGGACTACCTCGAGCTGATCGACAAGAAGGACTCCCGCTACGAGGTCGTCAAGCGACGCGTGCCCGCCGCCACGTTCTCCGCCATCCAGGCCGACATGCGCCTGGGCTTCGACGGCGAGGGCAAGCGCCCCTGGTACGGCGTGTTCGGCACCCCGGATCCCATCCGCGTCTACCCCAATCGCTCCGTCGCCTCCAACGTCGTGGGCTTCGTCAACGGCGAGGGAGTGGGCGCCGCAGGCTTCGAGTACGCACTCGAGGAACAGCTCAAGGGCATCCCGGGCAAGGAGGTCTTCGACCGCTCCACCTACGGCCGCATCCCGCTGGGCACCAACATCATGGAGGCTCCCACCGACGGCGCCAGCTACGAACTCACCATCGATGCCGACTTCAACTGGATGGTCGAGCAGGCGCTTGCCGAGGGCATGCGCGTCTCCGGCGCCAAGACCGGCACCGCCGTCGTGACCAACATCGACACCGGTGAGATCCTCGCCCTTGCCAACGGCCCCAGCTTCGACTCCGCCAACCCCGGCGCCGCTGACAGCGACGACCTCGGCAACCGCGCGGTCACCGAGGTCTACGAGCCCGGCTCCGTGCAGAAGGTCCTCACGATGGCCGCCCTCGCCGACCAGGGCATCGTCACACCTGACACCCGCATGGTCGTGCCCGGCTCCATCCCGTCCGGCGGCGGGGTCGTGCGCGACTCCTTCGCGCACGGTGACCTCAACCTCACGGCCCGCGGCATCATGGCCCAGTCCTCGAACGTCGGCATGATCAAGCTCACGCGCCAACTCGAGAAGGAGACGCTGAGCAACTACCTGTCGTCCTTCGGCCTCGGCGCCAAGCCCGGCACCGGCCTGCCCGGCGAGTCCACCGGCCAGATCCCCGGCAAGGACATGCCCGACTACACCCGTGACCAGATCTCGTTCGGGCAGGGCCTCAGCCTCAACGCCATCCAGATGGCCGCGGCCGTGGGCGCCGTCACCAACGGCGGCACCTACCACGCGCCCAAGCTCGTCAAGTCGGCCACCGCGGCCGACGGCACTCCCCTCGAACTGCCCGAGCAGGAGAGCCGCCGCGTCATCTCGGAGGAGGCCTCTGCGGACGTGGTGGAGATGATGGAATCGGTTATCTCCCTCAACGACAAGCGCAAGATCGACGGCTACCGCACCGCCGGCAAGTCCGGCACCGCCCAGCGCTTCGACCCCACCTGCATGTGCTACAACGGCTTCACCGCGTCGTTCGTGACCGTGGCCCCGGCGGAGGACCCGCAGATCCTCGTCTACGTCGTGCTCGACCAGCCCACGAACGGCAACCTGGGCAGCCAGCTTGCACTCCCGGTGACCAATGACATCCTGTCGCTGGCCCTGCCGCGCTACAACGTGCCACCATCGACCACGGAGGTGCCCGACCTGCCTCTGACGTTCGACTGACATGACTGCACTCCGGCCAACCGTGACCGCACCGGCCCCGCTCACCGACCTGGTGGCGGGGCTTGGCCTCGTCGGCGACGTCACCGCCGAGGTGAGCGTCGGCGGCATCACGCTCAGCTCACAGGACGTCGAGCCGGGCTGGCTGTACGTGGCACTGCCCGGCAGCCGCCGGCACGGCGCCGAGTTCGCCGGGTCCGCCGTCGACTCCGGCGCGGTCGCCATCCTCACCGACGACGCCGGCGCGCTGATCTACGCCGACCACGCCGTCCCCGTCGTCGTCGCCGACGACGTGCGCGCCGCCATGGCCACCGTCGCCGCCCGCCTCTTCGAGGAGCCCGGCAAGGCGCTGACCACGTTCGGCGTCACCGGCACCAACGGCAAGACCACCACCGTCGCCCTCATCAGGGCGGGCCTGGCCGCCGACGGCAGGCTCGCCGGCACCATCGGCACCATCGGCTTCCGGTTGGGTGACGAGGAACTGCGCTCGGGCCGTTCGACGGTGACCACGCCGGAGTCGCCCGACCTGCAGGCGCTGCTGGCCGTCATGCGCGAGCGCGGCGCGGATTCGGTCGCCGTGGAGGTCAGCTCGCACGCCATGGCCCTCAACCGGGTGGATGCGCTGCCGTTCGACGTGGCTGGCTTCCTCAACCTGGGCCGCGACCACCTGGACTTCCACCACACGCTCGAGGAGTACTTCGAGGCCAAGTCCCGCCTCTTCGAGCCAGGCCGGGCAGCCGCCAGCGTCGTCTGGGTCGACGGCGAGGCCGGCCAGCAGATCGCCGCCCGGGTCGCGGCGCACGGCCAGGGCCGGCTGATCACCGCCGGCACTGGCCCGGATGTCGACTACCGCATGCGCGACTACCGCCCCATCCACCCCCTCGGCGGGGTCGCCACGGTGAGCCGTGGGGGGGAGGACCTCACCCTCGAACTCTCGCTGCCGGGCGAGTACAACATGATCGACGCCGTGGTGGCGCTGGCGATGCTCGAGGCCGTGGGCGTCCCCGCCCGGGCCGCCCTGCGCGGGTTGGCGCAGGCGCAGATCCCCGGCCGGATGGAGCGCGTGGACCTCGGCCCCGACGCGCCGCTCGTCGTGGTCGACTTCGCCCATACCCCCCAGGCCGTCGAGGCGGCGCTCCGCTCGCTCGAGGGCGTGGGCGAACTCATCACCGTGCTCGGCTGCGGCGGGGACCGCGACGCCGCGAAGCGACCCGGCATGGGCGCCGCCGCCGCCCGGCTGAGCGACGTCACGATCATCACCGACGACAACCCCCGCACCGAGGACCCTGCGTCCATCCGGGCGGAGGTCATGACAGGCGCCCGCGACGCCCTGCCCCCCGGCGCAGAGCTGCTGGAGGTGCCGGGGCGGGGTTCCGCCATCGAAACTGCGCTGTCGATGGCCACCGGCGCTAGTGTGGTGGCGATCCTGGGGAAGGGCCACGAACGCGGTCAGATCCTGGCAGACCGAACCGTCGACTTCGACGACGTCGAGGAGGCCGCCCGTGCCTGGCGCGGCCGCCGTGAGGAAGGAGCCCGCGATGCGCGTGCGCACGATGCTTGAGCTGGTTGAGCTGATGCAACCGGCGGCCGTCGAGTTGTTCGGCGAGGACGCCGACACCGACGTCGAGCTCGGGCCGGACGTCGTCATCGACAACCGCGAGGCCACCGAGGGCAGCCTCTTCGTCGCCATCCCCGGTGAGCGCGTGGACGGCCACGCCTTCGCCAAGGCCGCCGTCGACTCCGGAGCCCGCGGCGTCATCGGCATGTACAGCACCGACGCAGACGCCCCCCACATCCTCGCCGAGGATTCCATCGCCGCCATGAGTTGGCTCGCCCGCGGCATCGTGCGCGAGGAGCGCGCCCGGGGCATGGTCTCCATCGGCATCACCGGCAGTTCCGGCAAGACCAGCACCAAGGACCTGATGGCCCAGATCTTCGAGGCCGCCGGACCGACGGTCGCGCCCGTCGGCTCGCAGAACAACGAGGTCGGCGTGCCGCTGACCGCCTGCCGCGTGGACGCCGAGACCCAGTACCTCATCTCCGAGATGGGCGCCCGCGGCATCGGCCACATCTCCTGGCTCACCTCCCTCGTCGGCCTCGACATCGGGGTGTGCCTCAACGTCGGCCGCGCCCACGTCGGCGAGTTCGGGGGAGTGGAGGCCACCGCCAAGGCCAAGGCCGAGATCGTCGCCGACCTGGCCGAGGACGGCTGGGCCGTGCTCAACGCAGCCGACCCGGTCGTCGCTGACATGGCCAGCGCCACCAAGGCCCGCGTCGCCTGGTTCGGCGAGGGCGACGTCGACGGCGGCGACCTCCGCGTCACCGCCCGCGACGTCACCATGAACGCGCTCAGCCAGCCCAGCTTCGAACTGGTCGCCTCCGACGCAGCGGGGGAGCGCACCGCGCAGGTGTCGCTGGGCGTCATCGGCCGCCACCAGGTCTCCAACGCGCTCGCCGCAGCCGCGGCCGCGCTCGCCGTCGGCCTCGACATCCAACTGGTCGCCGACGCCCTCTCCGAGGCCGTGCAGCGCTCCAGTTGGCGCATGGAACTCATGCCGCGCGCCGACGGCGTGCTCATCCTCAACGATGCCTACAATGCCAACCCGGATTCGATGGCCGCCGCGCTCGCGACCGCTGTCGAACTCGTCCACGGCACCCGCCGGGACCACCCAGAGGCCCGCGTCATCGCGGTGCTGGGCGACATGCTCGAACTCGGCCCCCTCGCCGAGGAACTCCACGAGGAGGCCGGCCGGCTGGCCGCCGACCTCGGCGTGGCGGAGATCGTCGCCGTCGGCGACCTCGCCAGCCAGATCGTGGCCGGGGCAACCTCCGAAGGCATCGCTGCCAGGGTGGCGGACCGCAACGACGTCGCCTCTTCCCTTAGTCTGAAGCCTGGCGACGTCGTGCTGATCAAGGGATCGCGCGGCGTGGGCCTCGAGACAGTGGCGGCAGAGTTGGCCGATGAGGACGGAGCGGTGAAGTGATCAACATCCTGACGGCAGGCGGTCTGTCGCTCCTGTTCTCACTGATCGGCACCCCATTGCTGATCAAGTTCCTGACGCGCCGCCAGTACGGCCAGTTCATCCGCGAGGACGGCCCCACGTCCCACCACGTCAAGCGCGGCACCCCCACCATGGGCGGCCTGGTCATCATCGCCGCAGTGGTGCTGGCCTACCTCGTGACGCACCTCGTGCGCTGGCAACCCCCGACGCTGTCCGGCCTCCTGCTCCTGTTCCTCGCCGTCGGGATGGGCCTGCTCGGCTTCCTCGACGACTGGTCGAAGATCTCCAAGGAACGAAGCCTCGGACTCACCCCACGCGGCAAGCTCATCGGACAGGCCCTCATCGGCGGCATCTTCGCGTTCGCGGCCCTCAGCTTCCCCAACGCCCGCGGCATCACACCCGCTTCGCCCGCCATCTCGTTCCTCCGCGACATCCCGTGGCTCACGCTGCCGCTCATCGTCGCGGTCCTGTTCATCATCTTCCTGATCGCCGCCTGGTCCAACGCCGTCAACCTCACCGACGGCCTCGACGGCCTGGCCGCAGGCTCGGCGACCCTCGTGTTCGCCGCCTACACCATCGTCAACATCTGGCAGTACAACCAGTGGTGCTCCCGCGCGTCGACGGCGGGCCCGCGCTGCTACGAGGTGCGTGACCCCAACGACCTCGCAGTGCTCGCCATCGCGTTCGCCGGCGCCTGCTTCGGCTTCCTGTGGTGGAACGCCAAGCCCGCCAAGATCTTCATGGGCGACACCGGCTCCATGGCCATCGGTGCCACCCTCGCCGGCCTTTCGGTCATGACCCGCACCGAACTCCTGCTGGTCATCCTCGGCTTCCTGTTCGTCATGGAGGTCGGTTCCGTCACGCTGCAGGTGGCCTATTTCAAGGCGACGAAGGGCAAGCGCATCTTCCGGATGTCGCCCATCCACCACCACTTCGAGTTGAAGGGCTGGGACGAGGTGACCGTCGTGATCCGCTTCTGGATCATCTGCGGCCTCTTCGTGGCCGCCGGCATGGGCATCTTCTACGCCGAGTGGGTGACGGGTACGCCGTGACCCTCGACTGGATCCCCACCGCCACCCGCCTCTCCGACTGGCCCTCGGCGCAGGTCGTCGTCGCCGGCCTCGGCGTATCCGGGTTCGCCGCCGCCGACGGACTCATGTCACTCGGGGCGAAGATCATCGTCCTCGACGAATCCACCGCCCACGCGGAGAAGGCCGAACTCCTCGAGAAGCTGGACGTCACCGTCCGCCTCGGCCCCGGCTCCACGGCCGAACTACCGCCCGGCACCGACCTCGTGGTCACCTCGCCCGGCTGGCGCCCGTCGGCGCCCCTGCTGCGGCAGGCCGTCGCCGCGGGGGTGCCCGTCTGGGGCGAGACGGAACTCGCCTGGCGCATGATGCAGCCCGACCGCGTCATCCCGTGGCTGGCCGTCACCGGCACCAACGGCAAGACCACCACCACCCAGATGCTCGAATCCATGCTCATCGCCGACGGCAGGAAGGCCGCCGCGGTGGGCAACATCGGCCGGCCCATCATCGAGGCCATCCTCGACGACGTCGACTACGACGTCTTCGCCGTCGAGCTCAGCAGCTTCCAGCTCCACTGGATGAACGACATCAACCTCCACTCCGCGGTCGTGCTCAACATCCACGAGGACCACCTCGAGTGGTACGGGCAACAGCCGGATCCGATGGGCCTCTACACCGCGGAGAAGGCCAAGATCTACGACGGCATCACGCATTCCTGCGTCTACAACGCCGACGAGCCGATCACCGAGCATCTGGTCGAGGAGGCCGACGTCGTGGAGGGCGCCCGAGCCATCGGCTTCACCCTCGGCCTGCCCGCCATCTCCATGCTGGGCGTGGTCGATGACCTGATCGTCGATCGCGCGTTCGTGCAGCAGCGTCGCGACTCGGCCCTGCCCCTGGCGAAGGTCTCGGACGTGCAGCCGGCCGCGCCCCACAACGTCGCCAATGCCTTGGCCGCCGCCGCGCTCGCCCGCAGCTACGGAGTGCACCATTCCGCCGTCGCCAAGGGCCTGCAGAACCTCCAGCTCGCCGGCCACCGCATCCAGCAGGTCGCCGAGGCCGACGGGGTGCGCTGGGTCGACGACTCCAAGGCCACCAACCCCCACGCCGCCAACTCCGCGATGAACGCCTACGACTCCTTCGTGTGGGTCGCCGGCGGCCAGGCCAAGGGCACCACGTTCGACACGCTCATCGACCGGCACCGCGGAAAGATCCGCGCCGCCGTCGTGATCGGCGTCGACCGGCACCAGATTGCGGACACTCTTGCCCGACACGCGCCCGAGATCCCCGTCGTTGTGCTCGACAACGCCGAGACTGGGGTGATGGACGAGGTGGTCGCCAGGGCCGGGCAGTTCGCCCAGCCAGGGGACACGGTGCTGCTCTCCCCGGGTTGCGCCAGCCTCGACATGTTCGACAGCTACTCCGCGCGCGGCGATGCCTTCGCCGAGGCAGTACAGCGGTATCTCGGATAGGAGGGATCCAGCACATGGCGTCCGACGCAGCTTCCCCCCCGGCGCGGTTCACCATCTGGTCCCAGGTGAGGGCCCTCACGGCCTCACCGATGGCCCCCTACTACTTCATCGCCGCGGCCGTGACCGTGCTGGTGGGCATCGGCTCGCTGATGGTCCTCAGCTCGTCGTCGGTGCTGGCCATCTCCAGGGGCGTCACGCCCTACTACTACATCATCCGCCAGTTGGTCTTCCTCGCCGCCGGCATCTTCTTCATGGTGATCCTCACCCGGATGAAGCCGTCGTTCCTGAGGAGCTTCGGTTGGGTGTTCTGGGTGCTGGCGGTGCTCCTGCTCATCGCGGTGCAGGTGCCGGGGCTGGGCGTCCTGGTCAACGGCAACCGCAACTGGATCAGGATCGTCGACGGCGTGCAGTTCCAACCGTCCGAGTTCGCCAAGCTGGCGCTCGTCGTGTGGTGCGGGGCGATCTTCCACAACAAGCGTGGCCGCCTCCATGAACCGCTGCAGCTGGCCGTACCGCTCATGCCCTTGGGCGGCCTCATCCTGGCCCTCGTGCTCGCCGGGCGTGACCTCGGCACCGGCCTCATCATCGGGCTGATCATCGTGGCCATCATGTGGTTCATCGGCACCCCGCTGCGCGTCCTCATCCCGCTGGGCATCGCCGCCCTCTCCCTGGTCGCGCTGCTCGTCTTCGGCTCCGGCAACCGCATGAGCCGCATCGCGATCTTCCTCGACCCGCAATCCAACACGGACCTGTCGTCTCAGCCCATGGCCGCGCTGTACGCGCTGGCCTCCGGCGGCTGGTGGGGCCTTGGCCTCGGCGCCTCCAAGCAGAAGTGGGGCGGCCTCAAGGACGGCGCCCACACCGACTACATCTTCGCCGTCATCGGCGAGGAACTCGGCCTGTTCGGCATCCTGCTGATCGTGGCGATGTTCGCCCTGCTCGGCTGGGCCGGGCTCGAGATCGCGATGCGTTCGGACAAGATGTTCAACCGCGTCGTCGCCGCCGGCATCACCGGCTGGTTCCTGGTGCAGGCCACCATCAACATCTTCGTCGTCATGCACCTCCTCCCGGTGCTCGGGGTGCCGCTGCCGTTCGTGTCCTACGGCGGTTCCGCCCTCATCGCCAGCCTCATGGCAGTGGGCGTCCTCCTCTCGCTGGCGCGCGACACCCCTGACGCGCGCGCCTACCTCGCTTCCCGCAAGGCCCCTGCCAGGCCACGCATGACCAGCGTGATGGCCGCCAGCAGGGAGGACTCATGACCAGGGTGGTGCTCGCCGGTGGGGGAACCGCCGGCCACACGTCGCCGCTCATCGCCACAGCCAAGGCGCTCGAACTCCTGGAGCCCGGGGCCGAGATGGTGTGCATCGGCACCGCCAAGGGCCTCGAGACCCGCGTGATCCCCGAGGCCGGGCTGCGCCTGGAACTCATCACGCCCGTGCCCCTGCCACGCACCGTCAACCTTGACCTCGTCAAGCTGCCCTACACGCTGACCCGCTCCGTGCTGGAGGCCCGTCGCGTCATCAGGAAGGCGAGGGCCGACGTCCTGGTCGGCTTCGGCGGCTACGTGTCCATCCCGGCCTACCTGGCCGCTCGGCTGTCAGGCGTACCGGTGGTCGTACACGAGGCGAACAAGCTGCCCGGCATCTCCAACAAGATCGGTGCCAGGTTCGCCGCGTTCACCGGCACCACGTTCCGTGAGACGCAACTGCCCGGAGGCAAGCTCGTCGGCATGCCGATGCGCCGCTCGATCACCAACCCGGAGGTCAGCCCTGCGGAGGCGAGGTCCCAGTTCGGCCTCGACCCCGAGCGCCGCACCCTCCTGGTGAGCGGGGGCTCCCAGGGCGCGGTGCGCATCAACGAGGCCGTCACCGACGCCCGCGACGACCTGCTGGCCGCCGGCATCCAGATCCTCCACGTGCTCGGCCCCAAGAACTTCGACGATGCGGTGCACACCGTCGTCACGCACGGCTCCGGTGCGCAGTACCAGCCCGTGGCCTTCGTCTCCGACATGGCCGTGGCCTACGCGGCAGCAGACCTCATGGTCGGGCGCGCAGGCGCCGGCACCGTGCACGAGACCGCGGTCAGCGGCCTCCCCGTCGTGTTCGTGCCGTTGCCCTGGGGCAACGGCGA
>DURG01000061.1 GCA_012837465.1 Propionibacterium sp.
GCTCATGGTTCCTCCTTGGTGTCCCAGCCAGTCTAGGCTTGCCGGCTTCCTCCTCGCGGTTCTTCGGCGGGTTACGTCCCGGCCCTTGCCAGCGCCAGACCCTGGCGCGGACGAGCCAGCCGTGACCTTGCTCATTTGGAGCGTCCATGAGGCCCGCCTCCCGCGAGAGGTCGGTGCGCGTGCCACGATGGGAACCATGCGTGCCCTAGTCAAGACCACGCCCGGCCCTGGGCTCGACCTCATCGACGTCCCGATGCCAGAGCCCGGGCCCAACGAGGTACTCATCAAGATCCGCAGCACCGGCATCTGCGGCACCGACGTGCACATCGACCGCTGGGACGGCTGGGCGCGGAAGAACGTCAAATGCCCCCGCATCGTGGGCCACGAGTTCTGCGGCGACATCGTGGAGGTGGGCTCGCATGTCACCACCGTCGACGTGGGGCAGTTCGTCTCCGGCGAGGGGCACTACGTGTGCGGCCGCTGCCGCGCGTGCCTGGCCGGCAAGCGGCACCTGTGCCGCAACTTCCAGGGCATCGGCTACCACGTCGACGGCGTGTTCGCCGAGTACTTCACCATGCCGGCGCGCAACGTGTGGGTCCACCCCGAGGGCATGGATCCGGACGTGGCGGCCATCTTCGACCCGTTCGGCAATGCGGTGCACGCCGCGCTCCAGTTCCCGGCGTTGGCCGAGGACGTGCTGGTGACCGGTGCCGGGCCCATCGGCATCATGGCCGCGCTCGTGGCCCAGTTCCAGGGCGCGCGCAACGTGGTGATCACGGACCTGTCCGACGAACGGCTGGAACTGGCCCGCTCGCTCGGCCTGTCGTCGACCGTCAACACCGACACCGAGAAGCTCGAGGACGTCTATGCGCGCTTCGGCATGGTGGAGGGCTTCGACATCGGGCTGGAGATGTCCGGCTCGGGGGCCGCCCTGCGCTCCATGATCGACCACATGACCCACGGTGGGCGCATCGCGCTGCTGGGGACGCCGACGCGTGAACTCACCGTCGACTTCGCCACGATCATCTTCAACATGCTCACCATCCAGGGCGTGACCGGGCGCGAGATCTTCGAGACCTGGTACGCCATGAATGCGCTGATCCGCTCCGGGCTGGACATCAGCGGGGTCATCACGCACCGCTTCCCCGCGGAATCGTTCGCCGAGGCCTTCGAAGTCGCCTCAGATGGCAAATCCGGCAAGGTGATCATGACCTGGGACCAGTAGGTCGCCGTCGCACGCCGTGAGCAATTGGATGGAGTCACGGCGCGACACGCCGAGAAAAACCACAGCTTCGGCCCATGACCCCATCCAATTGCTCATCGACAACCCACCCATCAGGAGAGACATGACCTTCCTCGACGACATCCAGCAGCAACTCCGGGAGCTCCGCGACGAGGGGCTCTACAAGGAGGAGGCCCCGCTCACGACGGCGCAGGCCGCGCACGTCGGCACGCTCGACGGCGAGGTGATCAACCTGTGCGCCAACAACTACTTGGGCCTCGCCGACTCGCCGGAACTCATCGCCGCCGCCAAGGAGGCCCTCGACCGGTGGGGCTTCGGCATGGCCTCGGTGCGCTTCATCTGCGGCACGCAGACCCAGCACCAGGAGCTCGAATCCCGCCTGACGGGCTTCCTGCGCAAGGGCGCCGACGGCTTCGACACCATCCTCTACTCGTCGTGCTTCGACGCGAACACCGGCCTGTTCGAGACCATCTTCGGGCCCGAGGACGCGATCATCTCCGACGAGCTCAACCACGCGTCGATCATCGACGGCGTTCGCCTCACCAAGTCGCAGCGCCTGCGCTACAAGAACCGCGACCTCGACGACCTGCGGGACAAGCTGGAGGAGGCCAAGGGTGCGCGGCACCGCGTGATCGCCACCGACGGCGTGTTCTCCATGGACGGCTACGTGGCGCCGCTCGACGAGATCTGCGCGCTGGCCGACGAGTACGGCGCGCTCGTGATGGTCGACGACTCGCACGCCGTCGGCTTCGTGGGCGAGACCGGTGCCGGCACGCCCGAGCTGTTCGGCGTGACCGAGCGCGTCGACATCCTCACCGGCACGCTGGGCAAGGCCCTGGGCGGCGCCTCGGGCGGGTTCACGTGCGCGCGTCAGCCGATCGTCGAGCTGCTGCGCCAGAAGTCGCGGCCGTACCTGTTCAGCAATTCCCTCGCCCCGGCCATCACGGCGTCGGCGATCGCGGTGCTCGACCTCATCGCGTCGAAGCCCGAACTCCTGGGGCGCCTGCGCGAGAACACCGAGTACTTCCGCCGTCGGATCGTAGAGGAGGGTTTCGAGGTGCCGGAATCGGACCACCCGATCGTGCCCGTCATGATCGGCGACGCCGTGCTCGCCGCGAAGATGGCCGACGCGATCCTCGCCCGCGGCGTGTACGTGCGAGCGTTCTCGTTCCCGGTGGTGCCGCGCGGGAAGGCGCGCATCCGCACGCAGCTCTCGGCGTCGTTGACGAGGGAGGACCTGGACGAGGCGGTGGCGGCGTTCGTGGCCGCGCGCGCGGAAGTCGCCTGAGGTCGCATCCGGCTCCAGCCTCGTCTGCACCGACGCGTTCCCTCGCCCGGCAGTTCCCCCGCCGCCGGGTCGCTTGGACCGCTGCGCACACCGCGCCAACCTAAGTGGGAGGCGCCAACCAGATCCGAAGGTGCCAGCCTTGCTGGGAAAGCCACCAGCTTTGCACGAAGGTGCCAGCCCTACAGGGCTGGCACCTTCAGGTTTGGTTGGCGCCCACCAGCGGCACCGACGGCGAGGTGAGTTCGTAGGAACCGCCCAGCGCCGACTAGGCGGATCGAGGCAGCGCGTTGCGGAGGCCGTCGCGGACCAGCGCGTTCAGCTTCGATCCATCGTTGGCCTCCAACCAACCCCAGCTGATGTACCACCAGCCGAGTTGCCGCAGTCTCTGCTCCCGTCGCTTCTCCCGCATGATCACGTGGCTGGGCTTCTCATTCGGTTTCAGGAGCGCGCCGTACTTCTGCTCACCATCCATCTCCCCGACGAGGCCCTGCTCCGGCCATCCGAAGTCGCAGCGGGCTACGAACTCCCCCTCCTCGTCGAAGACCTCGAACTGAAGCTCGGGTTCCGGCAGCCCATACCGCGCCATCTGGACGCGGGTCAGTGATTCACCGGGCGACTCCGCCCTCTCATCCGCGAAAGACAGCACCTGCCGCGCCTGCGCCACTCCGAATAGGCGGGGGAACCTGGCCAATTCGGCCTGGAGTTCGGCGCGCGCGACCCCTCGGTGCATCGCGGCATCCGCCGTCGCGACTCCCCACTCGAAGGGCAGGAGCCGGGCTTGGTCACAGACGGTGCGCACGAGCGTGGTCACCTGGTGGCCCTCCACCTCGGTGACCTGATCCCCGGCCAACTTGGTGTTGCGGACCCGGAGGTTGGTCTCACCGTTGCCATGACCGGGAGTCCGCCGCAGCATCGTGGCCACGCCCAGGGTATTGCGGGGCACAGGCAATCCGTGAAGGATCGCTGCCGACGTATGGCTGAAGACATTCGTGGGATCGACGACAGGCGCCGTGGCCGCGATCAGCCGACGGTGCAGCGCTTCCGGAGGCACGTCGTCGGGCATCCGATAGACGCCGCGCCGGAGGCGAACGAGTTCGCCTCCAGCCACTTTGGCTCGTACCTGTTCGTTGGTGAGGCCAAGGCGGCGGAGTTCACGGGCGGTCCACACTGGGGTTTCATCCATGAGCCCATTGGAAGGCGTCAGGCGGGCCATGCGACACCGTCTTCCGTCCCTGTGGACAACTCCTAGGAGACAGCGCCACTTATCCACAGCCGAGGGGCCCTCCTCGACGGTGGAGCGACGCCACACGGCCAACCTCGGACGAAGCCGCCAGCCCTGTAGGGCTGGCGGCTTCACCGGAGGCTGGCGCCTTTTCCTGAGAGGCTGGCGGATTCGCTTTGGGTTGGCGCCCTCGCATTGGGTTGGCGCGCTACGCGGAAGCGGCGACTACGCGTCGACGACGCCGTGCTCGCCGACGTCGGGGCGCTTGTTGCCGATGAGGCCACCCACCATGCCGACCACGGAGCCGACCGTGCCCGGGGTGTCCCAGTAGGCGATCGACTCGGCGGTCACCTTGATCAGGCGGACCTTCGGGTCCTCCGGCTCGAGGTCGCCCATCCACGCCTCGACGGCGGGGTTCCACAGCTCGCGGGCCCTCACCGCGTCCTGCACCAGCTCGGCGTTGCCGGTGACGGACAGGTAGTCGCCGTCGGCGAACGAGACGTTCACCCGGTCGTCAGCCTGAAGCTGGGTCACGACGTCGGAATCGGCCAGCGTGAAGAACCAGAACGTGGCGTCGTCGTCCGGCTGCATGACGCCCATCGGGCGGCTCACCGGGCGGCCGGCGTCGAGGCTGGCCAGCATCGCGACGTGCTGCTTCTTGGTCAGTTTGAGTACGTCTTCGAGCGTCTTTTCCTTGTTCATGGCATCCACACTTCCAGAAACGCTGTCACATCTGGCCACCCCTAGGGCTAGACAAAACGGCTGGTAGGGTCGGGTTTGAAGCCGGGGTGCCCCGCGTGGGGCTGAGAGCAAACCCGTAACACCTGATCTAGGTCGTGCTAGCGAAGGGAGCAACCCATGACCCGTATTTCCGACATCCTCAGCGCCGTACGCAGCAGCACGCCACTCGTGCACTGCATGACCAACACCGTCGTGCCGGAGATCACCGCCGACGTGCTACTCGCCGCCGGTGCTGCCCCCGCCATGATCGACCTCCCCGAGGAGGCGGAGGTCTTCGCCGGCATCGCCTCGGCCCTGCTCATCAACGTCGGCAACCCGTCGTCGGAGCAGGTCGAGGGCATGCGCCTCGCCGCCCCCGCCGCGGCCAAGGCGGGCAAGCCGTGGGTGCTGGATCCGGTCGCCGTCGGCGGCCTGCCGGTGCGTACCGAACTCGCCCGCGACCTCCTCGCCCACCGCCCTGCAGCCATCCGCGCCAACGCTTCCGAGGTCCTCGGCCTGGCCGGCACGTCCGCCGGCGGCCGCGGCGTCGACTCCACCGACGAGGTGGACGCCGCCCTCGAGACCGCCCGCAAGCTCAGCGCCGATACCGGCGCCGTCGTCGGCATCTCCGGCGCCACCGACGTGATCGTCTCCGCCGACCGCGTGACCCGCGTCACCGGCGGCGACCCCATGATGCAGCTGGTCATCGGCACCGGCTGCTCACTGGGCGCGGTCGTGGGCGCCTGCCTCGCCGTCGCGGAGGACCGCCAC
>DURG01000062.1 GCA_012837465.1 Propionibacterium sp.
GTGCACGCCGGCGAGGCCGCCCGCGCCTTTCCCCTGACCTGACGCAGCACCGTTCAACTGGCGTTCACCTGTTGCTCCCCGGCAGTTCTCCTACGTCCGATGGGGTGGGTTCCGATACACCCCCGAACCCTGGAGACACAGATGTTCCTGTCCAAGCGCCCCGTCGCCGCGCTGGCTGCCTCGGCCTGCACGGCCGCACTGCTCGCCACCGCCGGCGTCGCCTCCGCCGCACCCGGCCAGCCCACGCTCACCCTCGAGCCCTTGGGCACCCACGCCACCGGCGTCTTCGACGCGTCCGCGGCAGAGATCCCGGCCTTCGACCCTGCCACGAACCAGTTGTTCGTCGTCAATGCCGAGTCGGGCGCGGTCGACGTGATGGATCTCGATGCCACCGGCACCCCCAGCTACACCACCTCCCTGTCGGCCGTCGGCCGCACCTCCGCCGACGGCTCCACCATCGGTGAGGGCGCCGTCGTGAACTCGGTGAGCGTGGCCCGCGGGATGCTGGCGGTCGCCGTCGAGCACGCGGACAAGGTGCAGCACGGCTGGACACTGTTCTTCCGCACCTCGGACCTCAGCTACCTCGGCGGGGTGCGCGTGGGTTCGCTGCCCGACGGCCTGAAGTTCTCCCCCAACGGCAAGTACGTCGTCGTCGCCAATGAGGGCGAGCCGGCCGACGACTTCTCGTCGGATCCCGAGGGCACCATCTCGGTCATCTCCGTGCCGAGCAACCCGAACCAGTTCAAGCGCCTGACGCAGGATTCGGTGCGCACCATCGACTTCCGCGCCTACGACGAGGGAGCCGACCTGCCGAAGGGCGTACGCGTGTTCGGCCCGGACGTCGCAGTCCCCGAGGGCCAGGAGCCTGCGGGCTACGTGGCGCGCAACCTCGAGCCCGAGTACGTCACGATCGCCGACAACGGCAACACCGCCTTCGTGTCGCTGCAGGAGGCCAACGCCATCGCCGTGGTCGATCTCAAGTCGGCCGAGCTCAGCAACCTGTGGGCGCTCGGCTACGTCGACTGGAGCGTCGACGGCAAGCTCGACGCGTCCGACAAGGACGACGCGATCAACCTGTCCCACTGGCCGCTCAAGGGCGTGCTGATGCCCGACGGCATCGCCACGTACAAGTACCGCGGCACCGACCTGGTCGTGACCGCCAACGAGGGCGACGCCCGGGAATGGGGCGACTTCGTCGACGGCGACCGCCTCAAGAAGAAGCAGTTCGTCCTCTGCGAGGAGGAGTTCCCGAACGCGGAGGAACTGAAGGCCGACGAGGACCTGGGCCGCCACAACGTGATCAGCGACCTGGGCTTCGACGCCGAGCGCGGCTGCTACTTCGATCTGTTCTCCTACGGCGGCCGCGGCTTCGCCATCTTCACCGCTGGCGGCGAGCGCCTCTTCAACTCCGGCGACATGGTCGAGCAGGCCATCGCCGACCTCATCGAGGCGGGTGAACTCCCCGAGAGTGCCTTCAACGCGAACCACAGTGAGCAGGGCTCGTTCGACAAGCGCTCCGACGACAAGGGCGCCGAGCCGGAGGACGTCCAGATCGGCCAGATCCAGGGCCGCACCTACGCGTTCCTCGGCCTCGAGCGCATCGGCGGCGTGATGGTCTTCGACGTCACCGACCCCCGCGACGCGCACTACGTGACCTACGTCAACAACCGCGACCTCAGCGTCGAGTACGACGAGGACAACGCCGAGGACTTCGCGCTTGCGGGCGACCTCGGCTCCGAGGGCATGGCCTTCATCCCGGCGAGCGAGTCGCCGACCAAGACCCCGCTCCTCGTGGTGGCCAATGAGGTCTCCGGCACCACCACCGTGTGGGAGATCTCGCTCAACCGCTGATCATCTGCACAGACGACACGGCCGCGCCCCTCAGGGACGCGGCCGTTGTCGTTCAACCGTCACAGCGTGCGGATGTGGCGTTCCAACTCCCAGGGTGTGACCTGACGGCGGTAGGCGGCGAACTCCTCACGTTTGTTGCGCAGAAAGTAGTCGTAGACGTGCTCGCCGAGCGTCTCGGCCACCAGTTCGCTCTCGTCCATGATGCGGATGGCCTCGTCGAGGTTGTGGGGCAATTCCTGGATGCCGATCGCCCTGCGCTCGCGGTCCGACAGGCGCCACACCTCGTCCTCGGTCTCCTCCGGCAGCGGGTACTCGTTCTCGATGCCCTTCAAACCTGCGTTGAGCAGTACGGCGTAGGCCAGGTACGGGTTGACCGCCGAGTCGATCGCGCGATACTCGATGCGCGCCGAGGACATCTTCCCGGGCGTGAACTGCGGTACCCGCACCAGCGCGGAGCGGTTGGCCCGCCCCCAGCACGCGTACGACGGGGCCTCGTCGCCACCGACGAGGCGCTTGTAGGAGTTGACCCACTGATTCGTGACCGCGGTGATCTCCGGGGCGTGGTGCAGGAGGCCGGCGATGAACTGCTTGGCGGTCTTCGAGAGGTTGTAGCGGTCCGCCGCGTCGTAGAACACGTTGGTGTCGCCCTCGAACAGCGACATGTGGGTGTGCATGCCGGAGCCCGGGAAGTCCGAGAACGGCTTGGGCATGAAGGTGGCGTGGATCTCCTGGCTGATCGCGACCTCCCGGACCACGACGCGGAAGGTCATGATGTTGTCGGCCATGGTCAACGCGTCGGCGTAGCGCAGGTCGATCTCGTGCTGGCCGGGAGCAGCCTCATGGTGGCTGAACTCCACCGAGATGCCCATCTGCTCGAGGATCGTGATGACGTCGCGACGGAAGTCGGTTCCGTCGCCCAACGTGGTGTGGTCGAAGTAGCCGCCCTGGTCCAGGGGGATGGGAGGCTCGAGGGACTTCAGCAGGAAGAACTCGATCTCGGGGTGGATGTAGAACGTGAACCCGAGGTCCCCGGCCTTCTGCAGGGCGCGCTTCAACACGAAGCGGGGGTCGGCGAAGCTGGGCGACCCGTCGGGCAGCTTGATGTCGCAGAACATGCGAGCCGTGGAGCGGCCGGCCTGCCGCCACGGCAGGATCTGGAAGGTGCCCGGATCCGGGTGAGCCACCATGTCCGACTCGAAGACGCGGGCGAAGCCCTCGATGGCCGAGCCGTCGAAGCCGACGCCCTCCGCGATCGCCCCCTCGACCTCTGCCGGCGCGATGGCCACCGACTTGAGCGAGCCGAGCACGTCGGTGAACCAGAGCCTGACGAACCGGATCCCGCGCTCTTCCATTGAACGCAGGACGTACTCAGTTTGCCTATCCATGGGGCAAGTCTGCCGCCCGCTTGTTACAGGCACGTGACATTTCGCGGATGTGGGTTGAGCTTTCGGCGCACCTAGACTGGTGGCCATGGCTCAGCCCGGTTGGTATGCGGACCCCTCGGCGCCCAATGGACGGCGCTACTGGGACGGCGAACGCTGGCTGGATCCGGAGCCGAAGCGCAAGGGCGTCAGCACCTGGGTGTGGCTGGTGGTCGCGCTCGCCGTCGTGGGCGCCCTGGTGGCCGCGCTGCTGATCTTCCCGGGCAGCGGCAACCCGTTCGCCGCCACCCCCGAGGACACCCGCACCACGCGGCCCACGGGCGAACAGTGGGACGAACTGGTGCCGTCGGAGACCCCCACGCCCACCGAGGTCGAATCGCAGTTCGGCGAGGTCATCGATTGCCCCAGCAGCGGGGTGTGGCCGCGCAGCGACATCGTCCAGGGCAGGCTGCACGGCGGTGGCCTCAGCGTCACTCCCCCGGAGGGC
Source organism: Propionibacterium sp. (assembly GCA_012837465.1). Taxonomy (GTDB): domain Bacteria; phylum Actinomycetota; class Actinomycetes; order Propionibacteriales; family Propionibacteriaceae; genus Arachnia. Next base: position 3,721 of record DURG01000062.1, read on the forward strand.
CCCGAGTGGCGGACCAGCCCGGCCCACATCGACTGGCTCTACGACAGCAACTCCATGCTGCGCGAGATCGTGCCCGACTGGATCAGCAATGTCAACGTCGGCTACATCAAGGTCTCCGACGGCTTCTCCGACGACCCGAGGGTCGCTGCGGAGCAGTTCGTCACGTGCATGGCGTCGTCGGGCATGTTCATGGGCTTCACGAAGCGCACCGTCCTGTTCAACGAGGCATGGAGCGTGGGCGGCCGCCCCGCGTGGCGGCTGACGTCGAACGTCTACGTGGCGGACTGGGGCCATGAGGGCATCGAGGGCGACACCGTCGACATCATCATCGTGCCCACCGACGAGCCGGACCACCTGGCCGTCTACGTGTCCTGCGTGACGATCCGCCACGAGGAGAACATCCGCGAGGTGGAGCCCGTGCTGGATTCGCTCCTCTACGAGGGATAGCTAAGCTGGGTGATCGTGAGCCTCATTACCCCGCATGACATCACCCCCGTCCGCGACGTCCCCCGCACCATCGGGAGGCCGGAGTACGCCTGGAAGAAGGCGCCCCAGCGCTATACCGGGTCGGACGTGCAGAGCGACGAGGTCATCGAGAAGATGCGGATCGCCGGGCGCATCGCGTCGCAGGCGATGCACGAGGCGGGCAAGGCCGTCGCCCCGGGCGTGACCACCGACGAGCTCGACCGCATCGCACACGAGTACATGCTCGACCACGGCGCCTACCCGTCGTCGTTGGGCTACCGTGACTTCCCGAAGTCGGTGTGCACCTCCGTTAACGAGGTCGTCTGCCACGGCATCCCGGACCTGCGCCCCCTCGAGGACGGCGACCTGGTCAAGATCGACTGCACCGCGTTCAAGGACGGCGTGCACGGCGACAACTGCTACACCTTCCTGTGCGGCGACGTCGACGAGGAGTCGCGGCTGCTGACCGAGCGCACGCAGGAGGCCCTCAACCGGGCTATCAAGGCCGTCAAGCCCGGCCGCCCCATCTCCGTGATCGGCCGCGTGATCGAGGCCTACGCCCGCCGTTTCAACTACGGCGTGATCCGCGACTACACCGGCCACGGCGTGCACACCGCGTTCCACTCCGGCCTCGTGATCCTCCACTACGACGAGCCGCGCATCGACACCAAGATGGTGCCGGGCATGACGTTCACGATCGAGCCCATGCTGACGCTGGGCGGCTACGACACCGAGGTGTGGGACGACGACTGGACGGTCGTGACCACGGACCGCTCCAGGGTCGCGCAGTTCGAGCACACGCTGGTCGTCACGCACGACGGCGCGGAGATCCTGACGCTCCCCTGACGCCGGTATAGTTGTCCTTTGGACGAGACGGCCAGATGATCGCGGCTGGCAACAGCTGAGGAAAGTCCGGGCTCCACAGAGCAGGGTGGTGGGTAACGCCCACCCGGGGTGACCCGCGGGACAGTGCCACAGAAAGCAGACCGCCCAGCAATGGGTAAGGGTGAAACGGTGGTGTAAGAGACCACCAGCACCCCAGGTGACTGGGGTGGCTAGGTAAACCCCACCTGGAGCAAGACCAAGAAGGCCGGCCTTCGGGCCGGCTGCGGACACCGCCTGAGCGCTGCTCGCGCGAGGTGTCCGGGTAGGTTGCATGAGCCCACCGGCAACGGCGGGCCTCAGATAGATGATCATCCGTCGACAGAACCCGGCTTACCGGCCGTCTCGTCCCCCACCGCGCCAACGCTGAACACGCGGCGCCAACGCTGAACACACGGCGCCAACCCACATTTCTCCCCACCAGCCAGATCGCTCCTCGCCCGCGATATTTCACGGGCGAGGAGCAGTTTCTCTGGTCCCGACGAATCTTCGTTGGCGCGGAGGGGCTGAGCGTTGGCGCGGAGGGGCTGAGCGTTGGCGCGGAGGGCTGAGTGTTGGCGCCGA
>DURG01000063.1 GCA_012837465.1 Propionibacterium sp.
CATCGACGGCGGGCCGAGCCTGCCTACCGCAGCAGCCAGGCGACCTCGTTGAGCAACAACCGCCGACGCGACTCCGACTGATAGGACTTCTCATCGTGGCCCAGCCCGTCGAAGACGACCCGGTCGCCGACCGCCCAGCCCATCACCTCGGCGCGGCCGTCCAGAACGTGCTGCACCAGTGGGGTGATCCCGTCGTCCAGGTCGAGGCCGGAGTACTTCTCATCAAACACCTCGATGGTCTGCATCCCCTCCCAGACGGGATGCCCGCCAGCCCCCGGCGCCGGCTCGAACGCGGCGTCGGAGATGTCCGGGTGCCAGGATTCAGCGCCCCAGTTCCCACCGACGGCGGCGCGCCACTTCGGCTGCTGCGCGAAAGCCCCGTTGGAGGTGTGGATGCTGAGCGCCCGGCCACCCGCGTCGAGGTACTCCCCCAGCGCCTCGAGGTCCGCCTCGAACTCCGCCGACGGCGACTCCGGCGCGTCGGCGATTCCGCCTCCCGCGTTCACCACGAGGAGGTCGAACGAGGCCAGGTCCAGCATCGAGCCGGCCACAGTGTCCCGCACGTCGACGTGGTGCCCGGCTTGGCGCAACACCTCCGCGATCACGGGCGTCGTCCGCTCGAAGGGGTGCCACGGATCCGCGTACGGCCCAACTCCGCTGACGACCAGAATCTTGTTCATCGCAAACTCCCTCTTTGTTCTCCTTCGCCACAATATCGTGGGCCAGCTCCGGCCAATCACACCCCCAGCGGTCCAGCGGGGGCGGAATCCTGTCGGTACCGTCGAGGGATGAGAGCACTCACCTGGCAGGGCCTCGAGAAGGTCGAAGTGAAGAACGTGCCGGATCCGACGATCCAGCAGCCCACCGACGCCATCGTCCGCGTCACCTCCACCGCCATCTGCGGGTCAGACCTGCACCTCTACGGCGTCCTAGCCCCCTACCTCCATCCCGACGACGTGCTCGGCCACGAGTTCATGGGCATCGTCGAAGAGGTTGGCTCCGCCGTCGAGAACCTCGAGCCCGGAGACCGCGTCGTCGTCCCCTTCACCATCTCCTGCGGCCACTGCTTCGCCTGCTCCAAGGGCCTCTACGCCCAGTGCGACACCACCCGCGATCATGAGCAGGACAACGGCGCCGCCCTCTTCGGCTACACCAGCCTCTACGGCCGCGTCCCCGGTGGCCAAGCGGAGCTGGTCCGCGTCCCGCACGCCGACTTCGGCCCCGTGAAACTCCCCCACGACTTCCCCGACGAGCGGTTCCTCTACCTCTCCGATATCCTCCCCACCGCCTGGCAGGGCGTGCAATGGGCGGCCACTCCCGACGGCGAAACCCTCGCCGTCATCGGGCTCGGCCCCGTCGGCCAGTTGGCCATCCGCTCTGCGCAGCGCCAAGGCGTCGAGCGGATCATCGGCGTCGACCTCGTCGACGAACGCCTCGCCCTGGCGAGGAATTCCGGCGCCGAGGTGGTCGACGTCCGCGAGGTCGACGACGTGGCCCAGGCCCTCCGCGACCTCACCGACGGCCACGGCCCCGCCTCCGTCGTCGACGCCGTCGGCATGGAGGCCCACGGCAACCCCGTCGCCGAGAAGGTGATCGGCGCCACCACCCGCCTCCCCAAGCCGCTCGCCCGCAAGGCCATCGAGACCGCCGGCATCGACCGCCTCGACGCCCTCCACACCGCCATCGACGCGGTCCAGCGCGGCGGCACCGTCTCGCTCTCCGGCGTTTACGGCGGCATGGCCAGCCCCATGCCGCTGATGCAGATGTTCGACAAGGGCATCACCATGCGGATGGGCCAGTGCCACGTCAAGCAGTGGACCGATGAACTCCTCGACATCGCGCTGAAGGACGGTGACCCGATGGGCCTCGAGTCGCTTGCCACCCACCACGTCCCACTCGAAGACGCGGCCGACGCCTACCGCATGTTCCAGAAGAAGGACGACGGCTGCCTCAAGGTGGTTCTCAAGCCCTGACCCACAGCCCCAACGCAGGCTGAGCTCAACGCTTGCACAGCAGCGCCCGCATGAGGTGCGGTTCGAAACCGTCCTCCATCGGCACGCCGACCCGGAGGATCAACCTTCAGGTGGGCCAGCCTCCTTGTGGAAAGTGGCATTCGCCGCGCAGGATCGACATCCCGATGGCTACGCGGTGCCCTCCGGGCGGTAATCGTCGAACTCGTGGTCGATGGGTTCGCCATCCTCATCCGTGTGCTGGTACCAGGCGGTGTACTCCTCCGCGTCCGACTCGAAATCCGATCCGGCGCCGTACTGGTAGGTATCCTCGGTGGTCGGCTCGATCGCGAGGGTGAAGTTGTCGCCGTGTTCGTCGATGCCACGACGCACGGCCTTCTCGACGGCCCAGGTCTCGTACTGGCTGCGGATGAACATCGGGTCGGTCCTCAGGTCCTTCCACAGCGCCACCGCCATCGCGATGAGGATCAGCGAGAACGGCAATGCGGTGACCGTGATGAGGTTCTGCAGCCCGGACAGCGCCGTCGCGCCGCCCATCAGCAGCATGACGACGGCGATGCCGGCCATCAGGAGCGCGAAGAACGCGGTGATGATCCGTCGCGGCTCCGGGTTGCCGCCCTGCGCGAGCTGGGAGTTGACCAGCGAGGCCGAATCCGACGTCGTGATGAAGAAGATCGCCAGCATCACCATCACCAGCGGGGCGATGAGACCGCCGCCCGGCAGCTGGTCCAGCATGAGGAAGAACGTGTCCTCGGCGGGGGCCATGGTCGCGGCGGTGTTGTCGGAGGCCATGACGCCAGTCTCGCGCTGGAGCCAGATGGCCGTGCCACCCATGATGGTGAAGGCGACCACGATGATCGTCATCGGCAGGAACAGCACACCCAGCACGTACTGGCGGATGGTGCGGCCCTGCGAGATCTTGGCCGTGAAGATGCCGACGAAGGGCGCCCAACTGACCCACCACGCCCAGTAGAACGTCGTCCAGCCGGTGAGGTAGCCCTGCATGGCCTCGGAGTCGGACATCGTGCGCGCCGACATCTCAGGAATCGAGCTGATGTAGTCGATCAGCACGCCGGGGATGATGTTGATCAGGAACACCGTCGGCCCGAGGACGAAGATGAACAGCGCCAGCCCGATGGCGAGCACCAGGTTGACGTTGGACAGCCACTTGATGCCGCGCGCCACGCCGGAGACGGCCGACGCGATGGTACCGAGGGTCAGGATGCCGATCACGACGAGCGCCGCACCGACGCCGGCCATCTGCCAACCGGTGACGATCTCGAACCCGCGCGCGATCTGCAGCGCACCGAGCCCGAGCGACGCGGCCGTGCCGAACAGGGTAGCGATGATCGCCAGCGCGTCAATGAACCGCGAACTGGCGGAGCCGCTGCTGTAATTCTTCATCAGCGGCGCCAGGATGGCGCTCATCAGCGGCACGCGGCCGCGTCGATACGAGGCGTACGCGACGGCGAGGCCGACGACCGCATACATCGCCCAAGCGTTGATTCCCCAGTGGAACGCCGACTGGGCCAACGCGCCCTTGACCGCTTCGAGGGAGGCTGCGTCGTAGGCGCCCGGCGGTGGGGAGAAGTAGTGCGACAGCGGCTCGTAGGGGCCGAAGAAGATGATCGCGATGCCGATGCCGGCACCGAACAGCATCGCCGTCCAGGAAACCGTCGAGTACTCGGGCTTCGCACCCTCCAACCCGAGCGGAATGCGGCCGAACTTCGACAGCGCAAGGTACAGGAGGAAGATCACCATCCCGGCGGCCAGCGTGTTGAAGATCCAGCCGAGGTTCTGCGTGGTCCAGTTGAGGGCGGCCTGCGCGGCGGCCGCCACCCCTTCCGGGTCGAGGACGCCCCACAGGACGAACCCGACGATCGCCGCGCCCACTCCGCCGACGATCCATTTGTCGGCCCCGTACCTGACCCTCTGATCCTCGATCGATACTCCCGGCACCAGCGCAGGGTGGATCTGGTGGGGGTAGTTGACCTCGCTGAAGAAGCGTTTCGCCCCCCGGGTCATCTGACGTGCGGCCTCGGCTGCGGGGTTGGGCTTTCCAGTTGTGGACATGGGAATTGCTTCCGGTAGCGGTCAGAATTTCCCAGTCACCATAGCGAGGGTTCCACCCCCAGGGGGCAGATGGGCCGAGCCGCTGCGCGAATCGACGGAATCGCTAGGCTTCGGCCATGACCTCCCTGCTCGTTACCGGCGGCGCCGGATTCATCGGTAGCAACTTCGTCCACTGGGCGATGAACAACACCGACGCGTCGGTGGTCGTGCTGGATTCCCTCACCTATGCGGGCAACCCCGCCAACCTCGCTGGGCTGCCTGCCGAACGGTTCGAGATGGTGGCGGGTTCCATCACGACGCCAGGCTTGGTCAACGACCTGGTCGAGGCCTGCGACGCCGTGGTGAACTTCGCCGCCGAGTCACACAACGACAACTCCCTCGACGGGCCGGGCGTGTTCGTCGACACCAACATCGTGGGCACCTACCACGTGCTCCAGGCGGTGCGGCAGTTCGACAAGCGCCTCCACCACATCTCCACCGACGAGGTCTACGGCGACCTCCCCCTCGGCACCCCGGAGAAGTTCACGGCGGAGACCCCGTACAACCCGTCGTCGCCCTACTCGGCGTCGAAGGCGGCCTCAGATCACCTGGTGCGTGCCTGGGTGCGCAGCTTCGGCGTCGAGGCGACCATCTCGAACTGCTCCAACAACTACGGCCCCCGCCAGCACGTCGAGAAGTTCATCCCGCGCCAGATCACCAACCTCATCGACGGCATCCGCCCCCGGCTCTACGGCGCCGGGGAGAACGTGCGCGACTGGATCCACGTCGACGACCACAACTCCGCGGTGTGGGCCATCCTCGAGAAGGGCCGGGTCGGCGAGACCTACCTGATCGGGGCCGACGGAGAGAAGTCGAACAAGGAGGTCGTCGAGCTCATTCTCCAGTTGATGGGCCACGGCCCCGACTGGTACGACCACGTCACCGACCGTCCCGGCCACGACCTGCGCTACGCGATCGACTCCACCAAGCTGCGCGAGGAACTTGGCTGGGAGCCCCGCTACACCGACTTCAGCGAGGGCCTCGACGACACCATCACCTGGTACGAGGACAACGAAGCCTGGTGGCGCCCGGCCAAGGAGGCCACCGAGGCCAAGTACGAGGCGAAGGGCCAGTAGCATCCGGCTCCGCGGGTAGGCTGCTGACCATGACGACCGTGCACGACGAGGCGGCATGAACGCGCCCCGGGTCACCCCCACCGACATCCCCGGGCTCCTCGTCCTCGACCTCCACCGCGTCGAGGACAGCCGCGGCTGGATGCAGGAGGCCTGGCAGCGCGAGAAGATGACCGCCGCCGGCCTGCCCGATTTCGGGCCCGTCCAGAACAACGTCAGCGTCAACGCCACCGCAGGCGTCACCCGCGGCTTCCACGCCGAACCGTGGGACAAGCTCATCAGCGTCGCCACCGGCCGCATCTTCGGGGCCTGGGTGGACCTGCGCGAGGGGCCCTCCTTCGGCCGCATCGTGTCGCTCGAGGTAGAGCCCGGCCGCGGCGTCTTCGTCCCGCGCGGCGTCGGCAACGCCTATCAGGCCCTCGAGGACGGCACCTGCTACACCACCCTCATCAACGAGCACTGGTCCGAGGAGGCCAGGGAAAGTGCCACGTTCACCAACCTCGACCACCCCTCCGTCGAATGGCCCATCCCGCTGTCCGACGCCGTGCTCAGCGACGCAGACCAGGCCCACCCAGCATTGGATGACGTCGAACCCGCCCAGCGGCCGCGCCCCCTCATCATCGGCGCCGACGGGGAGTTCGGGACGGCGCTCCGGGAGGAACTGAGAGATGCCCAGTTCGCGGACCACGACGACCTCGACGTCACGGATCCCGATGCCGTCGCCGCACTCGACTTCCGCAACATCTCAGCCATCATCAACGCCGCAGGCCTCGCGGGCGTCGACGGCGCGGAGGCCGATGCTCGCGCCGAGGCCTGGCGCGTCAACGTGACCGGGTCGGCCAACCTCGTCGCCGCCGCCCGAGACCACCGCATCCCGCTCGTCCACCTCTCCTCCAGCCGGGTCTTCGGCGACGGTGAACTCCACGACGAGGACGAAGCGGTCTCTCCGGGCGACCCCGAGGGTGCGGTGCAAGCGGCCGCGGACGCCGTGGTCGCCACGTGGCAGCACCACTACATCCTGCGTGCCGACCGGGCGAGCGTCGAGGACCTGTCGGGAGCGATCGTGCACGTCCTCACCGGGCCTGTGCCCTACGGGATCTACAACGTCTCCTCCGAGGCTGGGGCCAGGCTGGACAAGCTCCGGGACACGGGCTTCGAGCCAAGGGCCGATGCCACGTGAGCACGATTCGGCTGCATGCGCTGGGGAGCGCGGTGGACGTCGACCTCGAGGGAAGCGGGCTCGACGAGGCGGAGTTCCGACGCCTGTGGAGCCGCTGTCTAAGGCCCTCAGCGCCCTTCGACCCGGCCGGCAGCTCCGTCGCTGGGCCGGGCTCAGGGACCGGCCGCCTGCAGTTCAGCAGGCCGACCAGCTTCGAGTCCGCGACCCAGCGGATCACCAAGGCGCTCATCGAGCAGCAGTGGGGCAACCTCCTCATGCTGCACGCGGGGGCGGTCACCGACCCGTCGACCGGTCGCACGCTTGCGTACGTGGCACCCGGCGGGACGGGGAAGTCGACGCTGACCCGGCTGCTCGGGCGCGAACTCGGTTACGTCACGGACGAGACGGTGGGCGTGGATCCGGAGTCCCTGCGCGTGCTGCCCTACCCGAAGCCGATCACGTGGGCCGCCGAGCCGGGGACGCGGAAGGTGGAGCACGCGCCGGAGTCGCTGGGGTTGGTGGAGACGCCCGCCGAGCCCGTGTTGGCCCGGTTGGCCGTGCTGCGTCGACGCAACGGTGCCGAGGCGACGTTCACCGAGTTGTCGGTGTTGGACGCCATGGAGATGGTGGTGCCCGAGACGTCGTCGCTGAGCAAGCTGCCCCGTCCGCTGCACCTGCTGGCCGAGCTGTTCGAGCGGGTCGGCGGCGTGACGCTGATCGAGTACGGGGAGGCCGAGGACATCGTGGGCTGGTGTCGTGACTCGCTGGGTTTCGACGCGCCTTCATCCAGCCAGTCCTCGGAGTCACCGGGTTTCGACGAGCCCGCGCCCCTCGCAGGCTCGGGGGTGGCCGGCTCAACCAACGTGGTGGACCAGTACGTCAACGGCGCGGAGTCCGTCGTGCTGCTGGAGGACACCCTCCTGCGGCTGGGCCCCATCGCGACCTCGATCGTCCAGCAGTGGCCCCTCCCCGTCGCGGAACTGGCTGCGGCCCTGGAGGCCGAGTTCGGCGCCCCCGAGGGGATTGACCTCGTCGCCGCAGTCGAGGAGCAACTCGACACCCTGGCCGAGCACAAGGTCCTGGAGCGCTAGGCCTCGATACCGCCCGATCCGGCGGCGTGCGTCAAGAAGTCGATAGAAGTCCCCCAGTGGGCCCGCGCCCGCTCAGCGCACGCCTGCCCACCTCCGCTGGGGGACTTTCATCGAGTCACCAACTGGAGCCGCTGGTGCCGCCGCCTCCCCCACCGCCGCTGCTGCTCGACGAGAACCCCGACGAACCGCCGGAACCGCCACTTGACGACGAACCGGACGACGACGGCGGCTTCGAAGCGCTGCCGACGTCGCGGCTGAAGCGGCTCATCTCGCGGCCGAAGTTGTCGAACGATGAGGCGCCCACCCAGAACGAGGTGTCGGGCGGATCGATGCGGCCCTGCTCCGCCAACTCCCGGCACACCTTCGTCCACCTGTCGGTGAGGTCGAACAGCACGGCCCACGGCAGGTAGCGGCGGAAGATGTCGTGCTCCGCCTCGAAGTTGAGCTGCGGCGCCTCGGCGGTGGCGATGTACTGCTCGAAGCCCTCCACCTGGTCCAGCAGCGCGCGACCCTCGGCAGTCAGCGCCGCGTGGCCCATGGATCGCTGTCCGACCGCAGCCCCGAGAAATCCGCCGATGGCCAAACCGGCGCCGATGAAGATCATGCCGCCGGGCAGGGGGTTGTCGTTGCGGATGAGATGGTTCAGCAGCAGGGCGAGGGGCGCGAACGGGAGGAACGTCACCGCCATCGCCCGGAGCCAGGGTTTGGTCTGGTGGAACCACCCGGCCTCCCGGATCCGCTGCTGCCCACCGGTGTACACGGCCGTGCGCATCGCGCGGGCATGGTTCTTGGTCAGCTTGCCCTCGCCGCGCGATGCGACCTCCAGCACCCGGCGCTCCACCCCTTGGGCGACGTTCGCGTTCCCGATGCGCTGCACCATGAGCGGCCTGGTGCCCAGCCGCACGCCGCCCCTCACTGCGAGCGACACCAGCGTGGCGGCGAGGTGGCGCGGCTCGTACTGGCGATCCATCAGCAGGCCCGCCTCCCACGGCTGGAGCCTCGGGGGCTGGAACCGCACGGGGATGTTGTCGCTCCGACTGGCCGGCTTCACCAGGCCGGGCGTGCCCATCACCCCTGGCGGCACCGTCGCGAACCGGTCGTCGCGCCTCCGGCCCACCTTCGCAGCCGCGATGCCGACCCCGACCCCCAGGCCCACGCCTCCGACGCCCAACCCCAACCCCAGGTTGCGGCGCCGCTTCTTCGCGGCGTCCAGGCTGGGCTGGAGCGGCTCCGTCGACGCGATGGCCGAGGCCGGGAACGCGAAGTCCGTGAAGGAGTAGAGCGGCGCGCCGGCGAGCGCCTCGGCGTCGGCCGTGATCGTCGCCCCATCCACCGTCGTGTCGAAGGCACAGGGCTCGCCCGGCTCGGCCTGGTAGTACCAGATCTGCAGGAAGCCGGGCTCCAGCACGTCGCCCGGCAACGTCCACGTGGCATTGGCATCCGTGACCCATCCGGAGTGCATCGGGACGGTGGGCATCCGCAGGCGGGCGACGTCACCATCGATGCCGACGGCGCCGCGCAGCACGTAGCTCACCTCGAAGGTCCGCAGTGGCTCGGGTTCGGTGACGCCGGCGCCGGCCCCGAAGCGGATCGGGGCCCGCTGGGCGCTCGCGTCGCGCTCGTGACGGGAGGATTCAAAGGGGATGGACTGGCCGCGTTCATCGAGGATGAGCAGGTCCTCGACCGTGAGGATCTGGTCCTGCTCCTCGTCCCAGGGCAGGCGCGCGAAGGAACCCAGTTCGACGCGCTGTTCGTCGTCGCCATCGGGGAAGACCATCTGGATCTCCTGGAGCACCTTGGCCGATCCGTCGGGCTGTACCTCCACGGCGCTGTCGAGCCCGCGCATCTCGGCTGAGCGGATCCGCCGGTCCTCGAGCACGGGCTCCGCGTTGGCCACCGAACCCGCGGGGAACTCGGCAACGACGCTGGTCACGCCCGGCCCGCCCTCGTGCGAGAAGGTGGCCACTCCCCCCTCGACGGCGGACTCGCACTCCTCCGGCCCCACCAGGCAGCGCGCCCGGACGACGCCCTCGGGAGCGGTCACGCGGGCCGTGAACCTCCGCAGTTCGGGCAGGTTGGGGCTGTTGACGTCCCAGTACAGCTGTGGAACGCCGTCGAAGGTGCGCAGCGCGCCGGCGAGCGTGTACTCGATGACGTAGGTGGCGTCCTGGGTGTCGAGGGCGATGTCCGGATCCCCGATCCGCAACGTGAGCGACTCGTCCGAACCGCTGCCGTCGGTGCCCTCGACGAACTGCGCAGGCGCGCCGGTGGGGCTGGAGACCTGCACGTCGGTGATCTCGTAGACGACGTCCTTGGTGCGGTCCTGGTCCCAGCTCTCCCGCGTCGCGAAACCGAGGTTGATGCCGTGGCGGCCCTTCTCGGGGAAGTGCCAGTTGATCTCGTAGCGGACGTCGATGGTGCCGTCGGCCTGCACGTCGTAGGTGACGTCGATGTGGTTGAGGTACTCGGAATCCGCCATGGCTGGCGGGGCGAGGACGGCGCTGCCGAGCAACACCAGAAGCAGCACGGTCAGGAGGCGCCCCAGTCGTTCCATGGCCCCGACGCTAACAGTGCAGGGGATCGTTGGCCCCAGAGCGGGGGCGATAGGGTCGTCACATGCGCAAGATGAGTGTCGAGGATCTGGCTCAGGGCATCGTCGAAGGGTCGCGTGGGCACATCGCCCGGGCCATCACCCTGGTGGAGTCGGTCAAGCCCGCCCACCGCGAACAGGCGCACGAACTGCTGGCCAGCATCGCGCCGCGCACCGGCGGCGCGTTCCGCGTCGGCATCTCGGGTGTGCCGGGGGCCGGCAAGTCCACCTTCGTCAACGCCATGGGCGTCAAGCTGATCGACGAACGGCAACACCGGGTCGCCGTCCTGGCCGTGGACCCGTCCTCGTCACGCACCGGTGGCTCCATCCTGGGCGACCGCACCCGCATGTCGGACCTCGCCCAGCGGGAGGAGGCCTTCATCCGTCCCTCCCCCTCCGCCGGGCACCTCGGCGGCGTCGCCCGCGCCACCCGCGAGTCGATGCTCGTCCTCGAGGCCGCCGGCTACGACGTCGTGCTGGTCGAGACGGTGGGCGTCGGGCAGTCTGAGGTCGCCGTCGCCGGCATGGTCGACACCTTCCTCATGCTCCAGGTGGCCCGCACCGGCGACATGCTCCAGGGCATCAAGCGCGGCATCCTCGAACTGGCCGACGTCATCGCCATCACCAAGGCCGACGGCGACAACGAAGGCGCCGCCCGGGTCGCCGCGCGCGAGTTGAGCATCGCGATGAAGCTCATCACCTCGGACAACGAGAAGCGCCGGGCGCCCGTGCTGACCTGCTCGTCGTACACGGGCGCCGGCCTCGACGAGGTGTGGGACACGGTCACCAAGCACCGCAGCGAACTCGAATCCGAGGGCTCGCTGCAGCAGCGCCGCCTCTCCCAGCAGCGCGACTGGCTGTGGAACATGGTGCGCGACGAGGTCATGGAGTCGCTGCGCACCTCTCCGGAGGTCCGCGCGGTGGCCGACACGGTGGAGGCCAGGATCGCGGAGGAGTCGCTGTCGGCCCTCGAGGGCTCGGCGGAGATCCTGCGTGCGTTCGCCGACAACATCGGCACCTTCCACTGGGGACGCGACTCCGAGTGACCCCCGGGGAAGCCCCCATCATCCCGGGACCCGGGGCCAGAATCGCTGGACACCAGTGCCGATCGGTACCGTAGGTACCGTGGCAGCCTCACCCCGGCGGGTAGACTGCCCGAGAAGTTGCGTCCGAGCCATCGAGGAAGGAGGCGCATGGGAGTCTTCGACAAGGCTGAGAAGCGGATCGAATCCGCCGTCGGCAAGGTGTTCGCACGTGCCTTCAAGGGCTACGTGCACCCCGTCGAGATCGTCGCCGGGATCCAGCGCGAACTGGACGCAGAGGCCAAGCTCCTCTCGCGCGACAAGCGGCTGGTCCCCAACGCATTCACCATCGGGCTGTCCCAGGGCGACCACGACAGGCTCGCTCCGTACTCCAAGACGCTCAACCAGGAGATCCTGCCCTCGATCCGCGACCACGCAGCGGACAGGCACTACGTCTTCAACGGCCCCATCTCCATCGACTACGAACTCGACAAGTCCCTCCCGACGGGCCAGTTCACCGTCGTCTCCCAGGCGATCGCCCCGGAGACGCGCAAGGAGTCGCCGCGCCCGGGCCGCATGGTGCTCGAGGTCAACGGCGTGCGCCACCCGCTCGTCGCGCCCGGCATCCTCATCGGCCGCGGCGCCGAGGCCGATCTGCGGCTGAACGACCCAGGGGTCTCCCGACGGCACGCGCTCATCAGCGTGGGTGGCGACCCCGACCACCCGGTGATCACCATCGAGGACCTCGGGTCCACCAACGGCATGCACGTCAACGGCAGCCGCACAACCAAGACGAGGATCGGAGAAGGCGCCCGCATCGAGATCGGGAACACCAGAATGTTGGTCCACACGCCTTCGGAGACGTGAGTGTCTGACCTTGTCATCGCGGCGATCAAGATCGTCTTCCTCGGGCTCCTCTGGCTGTTCATCCTGTTCGTCGCCAACGTGGTGCGCACCGACATGTTCGGCCGCCGCGTCCCCGTCTCCTCCCTGAGCGCCATCCCCGCAGACCGCGGCCGCGGCAAGGGCAGATCGAAGCTCCCCACCCGCTTCGCGATCACGGCCGGGCCCCAGCAGGGCGCCTCCGTCCCCGTCGAGCCGACGATCAACCTGGGCCGAGCGGCGGATTCGACGCTCCTGCTCGACGACGACTACGCGTCGGCCCGGCACGCCCAACTCGTGCAGCACGACGCCACCACCTGGATCATCTCGGACCTGCAGTCCACCAACGGCACCTACGTCAACGGCAAGCTCGTCACCGAGCCAACCAAGGTCACCGTCGGCGACGTGGTGCGCATCGGCAAGACCCTCATGAGGCTGGAGATCTAGTGACCTTCAGCCTCCGCTTCGCCGCGCACTCCGAGGTGGGCCGCATCCGCAAGAACAACCAGGATGCCGGCTACGCCTCCCCCACCATGCTGCTCGTCGCAGACGGCATGGGTGGCGCGGCGGCCGGTGACCTGGCGTCCGCAGTCGCCGCGACGGAGGCCGCGCGCTCGGATGCGCAGTGCGAGGTGCGCAACGCAGATGGCGAGGAGATGCTCGAGCGGATCGCCGGGATGATCGCCCGCTCCAACTCGAAGCTGTCGGACCTCATCGAATCCAACCTCGAACTCGACGGCATGGGCACCACCTTCTGCGGCGCCCTGTTCAACGGCACCCAGTTCGGGCTGGCCCACATCGGCGACTCCCGCGGCTACCTCCTGCGCGACGGCGAACTGACCCAACTGACGCACGACCACTCCTGGGTGCAGTCGCTGATCGACGAGGGCAAGATCACGCCCGCGCAGGCCGCCACCCACCCCCACCGCTCGCTCATCCTCAAGGTGCTCAACGGGCAGGTGCACTTCGAGCCGGATCTGTCCGTCCACGACGCGGCGCTCGGCGACCGCCTCATGTTCTGCTCCGACGGTCTCAGCGGCCTCGTCAACGACGAGGACATCCACCGGATCCTCGCCGGGGAGATCCCCGACGTTGCCGTCAAGAAGCTCGCCAAGCTGGCCAACGACCACGGCGGCCACGACAACATCACCATCGTCATCGGCGAGGTCGTCGACGCGGACGAGGAACTCGACGGCATCCCGCCCGTGCTGGTGGGCTCGGCCACGGAGGTGGACATCCCCCGCGCCGGAGGCCCCAAGTCGGAGCCGACGGGTGCCGGGTACCCCGAGCCGTCGTCGGACGCGGATGTGGTGGTCGAGCACGGCGCGGACGAGGTCGCCCGGTACGCCCCCACGGAGGGCAAGCGACGCTGGCCCGGGGTCATCGCCACCGTCCTGGCCCTCGCGCTCGTGATCGGCGGCGGCTGGTGGGCCGCATCCTCCTATGTCGCCTCCCGCTACTTCATCTCCGCCGACGACGGGCACGTCGCCGTCTTCAACGGCCTGCCCGGCAACATGCTCGGCATGCAGATGCACTCGCTCATCGAGCGCACCGACATCCCGGTGGAGAACCTGCCGCGGTTCTACCGCAGCGAGGTCGAGACATCGATCAGCGTGCGCGACCTGGCGTCGGCCGAGAACACCGTCGGCTCGCTGCGGACGCTGGCCGAGAACTGCGTCGCCATCCGTGAGCAGCGACGCGAGGCGCTCGAAAACCCGCCGAAGCCGCCCGCCTCGCCCGAGCCCACGGCGTCACCCACTCCGACGAACGAGCCGGAGCCTGAGCCTGAGTACACGGGCCCGGCGCTGCCCGCGGACCCGGCACTGACGATCACCCCGAACCCCCCGGCGACGGCGATGGTGCCGGAGTTCCTCCAGCCGTTCACCCCTCCGCCACCCGAGGAGACCCCCGAGCTCGCCGAGGAGCTGGCGACCCTGGAGCCGGCGCCTGGCGAAGAGGCCGACCTGGAGGACTGCTGATGTCCGCGCAGGCGCAGGTCCAGCCCCAGGTCGCCGATGAGGTGATCGTCTACAACAAGCGGCGCAACGTCGAACTGCTGTTGCTGCTCATGGCGCAGTCGTTCGGGTTCGCCGGGTGGGTGATCACCCACCTCAACCTCTACGGCGAGCTGCCCACGAACATGCCGGTGGTCGCCGGCATCTGGTACGGCCTCGGCCTCGCCACGCACCTCGTCGTCCGCTTCCGCCTGCCCTACGCGGATCCGGTGATCCTGCCCAGCGTGTTCCTGCTCAACGGGCTGGGCCTGGCGATGATCTACCGGATCGACCAGATCCCCGAGCCGGTGCGCACGGATTCGACCATGCAGTTGCTGTGGACGGCGCTGGGCCTC
>DURG01000064.1 GCA_012837465.1 Propionibacterium sp.
CACGTTGCTCAAGCCTCGCGCCGAGCGGGCCGCCTACGTGCTGTGGATCGAATTGAACGAGATCGAGCCGCCCATCTGGCGGCAGGTGGTGGTGCCCAGTGACCTCACCCTGGCGTCCATCCATGACGTTCTGCAGGCGGTGATGGGGTGGGCCGATTCCCACCTACACGCCTTCCGGATGGGGCCTGGTGAGCTGAAGCGGGACGTCGCGCCCTTCCTCACCCCGTTCGACATCGAGGAGGGCGAAGAGGGCACGCTTGAGGCCAACGTGCGACTCGACGAGGTGCTCGCCGCCGTCGGAGACCGCCTCTACTACGAGTACGACTTCGGTGACGGCTGGGAGCACACCATCATCCTCGAATCCGTCCAGGAATGGGATGGGATTTTCGCGGAGATGCGGTGCCTGGCCGGCGAACGCGCCTGCCCTCCGGAGGATGTGGGCGGGATTCCCGGCTACGAGACACTGCTGGAGGTGCTCGCCGGGCGCGCGCACGACGTCGACCCTGACTGGGCGGCGACGCTACGCGAATGGATGCCCCCAGGCTATGACCCCGAACATTTCGACGCGGACGAGGCCAACGATGCACTAGACGCCCTCGAATGGCCGACGATGGACGGCTGGCGTCCCGAGGTGTTGGGTCTCATCGTGCGGATGGCGGCCGGGCAGCCGACGCTCGTGCGGCAACTGGCTGCCGCCATCGGTAGGCAGGAACTCGCCAGTGATGAGGAGTTGACGGAGGCCGGCGTTGACCTCCAACTCCTGCTTGAGACAGTGGGAACCGACGGGATCAAGCTGACCCAGGCCGGCTATCTCCCGCCGAAGGCCGTCAAGGAACTCTTCGCTGGGCTGAGGCCAGCGGTTCGGGAGGTCTATCCGTTCGAGCCGACCACGGAGGTCAACACCCCGCCCATCCTGAACCTGCGGCTGACGGCCATGGAGCTGGGCCTGGTGCGGAAGTACAATGGCTCGCTGGTGCTGACCCCGAGGGGGCGAAAGTCGCTGGGCAGCCCGGAACGGCTGTGGCAATCCATCACCGAGGCCATCCCGCTCGGCAAGCGCGACTACGAGGTCGACGCTGGAGTGATCGCCATCTTCGGCGCCGCGGCAGGACTGGACCCATGGAGGGATCGCGCCGTCTTCACCGAGCTCTTCGCCGCTGCCGGGTGGCACTCGGATGGGCCACTGATGCGGGCCTATCGGGACGCGGCATCCGCCACGAGAGAACTGCTGGGGATGTTTGGTGGAGACGCCGGGATTGCCGCCCGCCTCATCCGGAGTGGGACACCCGAGGGAGCGGATACTCAATAGCGCCCGCAACCGGCAATCATCGCACCCCGATCTCAGGCCCGGCTAAGCTGCGGCATACCGCCGAAGGGGCGTCAGGGGGACACCGATGAACAACTCGGACAACGATCCGTACGGCAAAAGCGAAGGTTTCGACCAGACTCCACACGGGTCGCCGCCTCCCGGCTACCAGCCGCAGGGATACCCGCCTCCCGGGTGTCAGCAACCGGCCTACCCGCCGTCGGCGGGCCCGCGCTCAGGCTACGGCCAGTACCCGTTGCAGCACTTGCCGATGCAGGCCTATGGCCCGTACGTTCCGGCGCGGCCGCAGAAGGATGGATACCCGCTGAGCTAGAAAGCCGTCGATCGTGCGTGGCATCGACGCCCTCTGCGTCGGAACACGACATTCTGGAGAACCAATGACTGACGAGCGGAAGAATGGCTGGCCGTTCTTCAAGGCCCCGGCTCGTGCAGCCACCGGCCGGGGAAGGCCTCGAGGGGTAGACTTGGATTGATTCTCACGTGAACCACGCGCTGGTCTCGAGGAAGGATCAATCATGAGCGCCATTACCGTCTCCCGCAAGCTTGGATCGTACGGTGGCCGGATCGCTGAGCGGGTCGCCCAAGAGATGGGCTGGAAGTTCGCTGACCGCTTCTTCGTCGACGCGGTGATCAGCGAGTACGGGCTCATCCACCTCGAGGAGTTCTACGACAAGCCCCCGACGCTGCTGGACCTGTTCAACGAGAACACCGCGATGACCATCGAGTGGATGAACAAGACCGTCGCCACCCTGGCCGCGAAGTACGACGTCGTGATCCTCGGCCGCGGCGGGTTCGCCGCGCTGAAGGGATACTCGGACGTCTTCAACGTGCTCGTGACCGCACCGGACGAGACTCGGGTCAAGCGGGTCATCGAGGACAACAAGGTCTCCCGGGGAGTCGCCCAGGAGATGGTGGAACGCGACACCGATACCAAGAAGCGCTTCGTCCGCCGCTACTACGGGCAGAACTGGGCCGACGAGGACAGCTATGACTTGGTCGTGGACACCGCTGAGATGTCGCAGGACGAGGCCGTGCAGCAGATCATCGAGGCTGCGAAGGCCCGGTTCGGTTCGGGTGACGGCCCGAAGATCGGCGGGATGGAAGTCGACCGGCTGCTGTTCCAGACGATCGAGGATCACTTCGACAGCGGCAGGTCGCTGTACCAGGAGTAGGCGCAGACGCCCTCTGGGTCAGCTCAGATCCAGCCGGGCGAGCTGGTCTATCGAGTAGCTGGCGAGGTGCTCGCCGACGGCGACCACGCCGATGCCGGAGATGCGCCAACTGTGGAGGATCTCACCCGTGGCCAAGTCCACTTGGTGAGTGTGGAAGTCGGTGGCCAGCAGGTTGCCGTTGTACAGAAACGGATCGTGCAGGCGGAATTCGTACTGGCTCTCCCAGCGGACCTCGCCTGTCTCGGCGTCAATGGCTGCGGTCTGGGAGTTGTCGGCCACCACCAGCACGCCGTCGATGCTGGCTGTTGACGGTTGGATCGACATGCCGAAGGCGTTGCCCATGCCGGTATTGACCAGTGGCCTCAGCGTCGCGCCGGTCGTGGGGTTGACCCGGAGGAGCGCTCCGCCTTGGTCGAGGAACGCGGGGATGCTGATGTCGCCTTCGCGTGGGTCACGGTTGGGGAACGCCAGGCGGACGCCGGCCTCGGTGCGGGTGATGGCGTTGAGCTCATAGTCGTAGGCGACCGTGCTGCCGCCCGCGTTGCACCAGAGCCTGTTGCCGTCGTCGACGAGTCGGCTGCAGTGCGGCATCCCGACGAGTTCCCCGCGCGGCACGTCGACGAAGGCGGTGCGGCCGCCGACCCAGAAGGCGGTCAGGCCGTCGGCGACCCGGCGGAGGCGGGGCCGGTCCATCGCGGGCCCGTCCGGGTACTCCTCGGGGC
>DURG01000065.1 GCA_012837465.1 Propionibacterium sp.
ACCTGGCGGCTGTTCACGTTCCTCGCCCAGCAGGGCCGCTTCGAGGTCGACTTCGTGGACTTCAACGACGACGCGGCCCTCAACGGTGCGCTCGGCCGCGGCCCGGCGCTGGTGTGGATCGAGACCCCGTCCAACCCACTGCTGCGCATCACCGACATCCGCAAGGTCGCCGACGCCTCACACGCGCAGGGCGCGCTCGTGGTGGTCGACAACACGTTTCTCTCCCCCCTCCTCCAGCGCCCCCTCGAGCACGGCGCGGATCTGGTGCTGCACTCCACCACCAAGTTCATCAACGGCCACTCCGACGTGGTGGGCGGCGCCGTCGTCGCGGCCACGCAGGAGCACCACGAACGGCTGCGCGCCTGGGCCAACGCGCTGGGCCTGACGGGCGGCGCGTTCGACTCGTACCTCACCCTCCGCGGGCTGCGCACCCTTGAAGCCCGCCTGCGCGTGCACGCCGAGAACACCGCGGCGCTCGTCGAGGTCCTGCAGAATCACCCAGCCGTCGGCACGCTGTACTGGCCCGGCCTGACATCGCATCCCGGACACGAGGCGGCCGTGCGTCAGCAGCGCGGCTTCGGGTCGCTGCTCAGCATCGACCTGGCCGGCGGCCGGGCCGCCGCCGAATGCTTCCTGGAGGGGTTGGAGATCTTCCACCTGGCCGAGTCATTGGGTGGCGTCGAGTCGCTCATCTGCCACCCCGCCTCCATGACGCACGCCGGCATGACCGACGAGGCCCGGGCCACCGCAGGGATCTCCGACGGCCTGCTGCGGTTGAGCGTCGGCGTCGAGGGCCGCGACGACCTCGTAAGCGTCATCGCCCAAGCCCTGGACCGGTGCTCATGATCAGCCTCACCTTCGCGCTGGCCCTGCGCGACGCCGGGCTGGAGTGGCACCCCTCACCCGGTGACCGCTTCGTGATCACGCGCACGGAGATGATCGACGACGTGTTCCACCTGGCGGACATGGTCATCGAGACCCGCCACCTCGAGACCGGCACGATCTTCGCATTCAACGGCACCACGGAGTGGGCGCTGGATTCGGTGGCGCAGGAGTCGACGGCCTGGCTGCCCGACGAGGGTCAGCTGCGGGCCGCGCTGGGCGACCGGTTCGTCTCGCTGACGCGCGACGGGGCGGATCTGGTCGTCGAGCTCGACGACGGCAGCCGGCACCGCGACCCCGATGCCGAGAATGCCTACGCCGCGGCGCTGCTGACCGTGCTGCGTCATTGAAGCGAGCGTCCCTCGCTACACCCCGCGGACCATGCCTCACGGGTCGTGCCCGGCAGCCGCGGGGCACTCGGGACCCGATGGTCCGGGTCCCGAGTGGCTCGCGAGGAACGAGCGAGGCGTATCGAGGGAGAACCCCGGTAGGCTGAGTCCGTGCCCAGATTCCTTGCTGCCAAGCCCGACGCGGAACTACTCCGGTTGCCGTGGCAGCTGCCCTTGGCCGAGTGGCCGGCGCAGCACCTGGTCGCGCTCCCCCGCGGCATCTCGCGCCACGTGGTGCGCTTCCTCCAGGTGGGCGAGGAGATCCTGGCCGCCAAGGAGATCCTCGAAGAGGTCGCCGTGCAGGAGTACCGCCTGCTGACGGAGCTCAAGCGGCTGAAGGTGCCGTCGGTGGATCCCGTCGGCGTGGTGCTCGGCCGGACCGACGTCGACGGTGAACCACTGGACCCCATCCTCCTGACGCGCCACCTCCCCTTCTCCCTGCCGTACCGCTCGCTCTTCTACCACGGCGTCAAGCACGAGACCGTCAACCGGCTGCTCGACGCCATGGTGGTGCTGTTCGCGCGCCTGCACCTGACGGGCTTCTACTGGGGCGACGTGTCCCTGTCGAACATCCTGTTCCGCCGCGACGCCGGCGAGTTCGCCGCCTACCTCGTCGACGCCGAGACCGGTGAACTGCACGACCAGTTGACCGACGGGCAGCGCGCCCATGACCTGCAGATCGCGCGCACCAACCTCTTCGGCGAGTTCCTCGACCTGGAGGCCGGCGGCATCCTCGACCCGTCGCTGGACCCGGAGTGGCTGGTCAACACCATCGAGGAGCGCTACCAACAACTCTGGGCCGAACTCACCGGCGAGGAGGAGTTCGACGAGTCCGAGATGTACCGGCTGGAGGGCCGCGTGCGACGCCTCAACGCGCTGGGCTTCGACGTGGCGGAGATCGACGTGGATGCCTCGCCCGATGGCAGCACCATCAAGATGCGGCCCAAGGTGGTGGAGGCGGGCCACCACACCCGTCGGCTCATGCGCCTGACCGGCCTCGACGCCGAGGAGCACCAGGCCCGCCGCCTGCTCAACGACATGGACACCTTCCGCGCGAAGTCCGCGCCCCACATGCCGGAATCCGTGGCGGCGCACAAGTGGCTCGTCGAGGTCTTCGAGCCCGCAATCAACCGGATCCCGCAGGACCTGCGCGGCAAGCGCGACGCCGCCCAGTTCTTCCATGAGGTGCTGGACTACCGCTGGTACCAGTCGCAGCGCGAGAACCGCGAGGTACCCACGGCCGACGCGGCGTCGGGCTACATCCACGAGATCCTCTCCACGTTGCCCGACGAGCAGTTGGGCGACCTCCAGGTGCTCGGCGGCGAGCTGGCCAACAAGTACGACCCCTCGCAGGGCTTCGTCGACGAGGACGAGGACGAGCCCTACGACCCGTGGGAGGACGGCGCCAACGACCCCGAACT
>DURG01000066.1 GCA_012837465.1 Propionibacterium sp.
CCCGCGACCTTGATCACGCCGGCCATGATGCCCTCCACGAACGGGGCGGCGAGCACGCGCACGTCGGCGTCGCCCTCGTACAGTTCGACGCCGAGCTCGGCGCTCATGATGGCCGAGCCCACGTCGATGAAGACGACCACACCGTCGCCCTGGTCCACCTCGGCGATGGCCGAGACCACTGCCGTCGCGTCGGTGCCGAGCCCGCCGTCGATCGTGCCGGCGGCCAGCGCGATGGGCGGCGGGTCGTCGTGGACCATCTGCAGCGCCAACTCGACGGCGGCCTCAGCGAGGGCCACCGAGTGCGAGACGACGACGATGCCGACGGCCATCAGGCGCCCGTGACGTCAGCCAGCGCGTCCCACAGGTACGTGGCCGAGGCGGCACCCGGGTCGAGGTGGCCGGCGGAGCGTTCGCCCAGGTAGCTGGCGCGACCCTTGCGGGCGACCATCGGGATGGTCGCGTCGCGGCCGGCCGCGGCAGCCTGCTGGGCGGATTCGATGGCGTCGTGCAGCCCCGCACCGTCGGCGACCGCCGCGTCGAACGCGTCGATCGACGGCAGCAGGGCGTCGATCATCGTCTTGTCCTCGAGCTCCGTCTTGCCGCGGGCGATGACGCCCTCGATGCCGGCACGGAAGGCCTTGCCGAACTGATCCGGGTACAGGCTGACGACGTTGCCGGCGGCCATGCCCATCTTCATGAGCAGGGTGCCGTACAGCGGGCCGGACGTGCCGCCCACCGTGCTCACCAGCGTCATGCCCGCCTTCTTGAGGAGGGCGTCGATGCTCTGCGCCTGATCCAGCGTGGCCACGACGGCGGCTGTGCCGCGGGCCATGTTGGCACCGTGGTCTGCGTCACCGATCGCGGAATCGAGCTCCGTCAGGTACGTCTTGTTCTCGTCGATGATCTGGGCGTAGCGGCGCAGCCATTCGGCAAGGTCATCAAGGATCAGTTCGTTTGCGCTCACAGACCCCACCGTAGCCCTGCGGTGCGCACCGGTGCGTCCCAATGGCGGATCATGTCGTCATCTGCGCGGAGCAGAGTGAGCGAACAGCCCGCCATGTCGAGGCTGGTGATGTAGTTGCCCACCAGGTTGCGCTCCACCTTGACGCCCGCCTCCTCGAGCAGCGCGACGACCTCGCCGTACATGAGGTACAGCTCGATCAGCGGGGTGCCGCCCATGCCGTTGAGCATGGCGATCACCGGGGCGCCGGTGAAGTCGTGGTCGTGCAGGATGGGGTCGACGAGCTGCTTGGCGATCGACTTCGCGTCGGCGATGGGCTCGCGGTGGCGGCCGGGCTCGCCGTGGATGCCGATGCCGATCTCCATCTGGTCTTCCGGCAGGTCGAACGTCGGCTTGCCCGCGGCGGGCACGGTGCACGACGTGAGGGCCATGCCCATGGATCGGCCGTTGGCGGTGACGCGCTCGGCGAGTTCCTTCACGGCGGCCAGGTCGAGGCCCTCCTCGGCGGCGGCGCCGACGATCTTCTCGAGCAGCACCGTGGTGCCCACGCCACGGCGGCCGGCCGTCCACGTGGAGTCCTCGACCGCCACGTCGTCTGCGACGAGGACGGTCTCGACCTTCACGCCCGCGTCGACGGCCATCTCGGCAGCCATCTCGAAGTTCATCACGTCGCCGGTGTAGTTCTTGACGATGTGGAGGACGCCGGCGCCGTTGTCGACCTCGGTGGTCGCGGCCAGCATCTGGTCAGGGGTGGGGGAGGTGAACATCTCACCGGCGCAGGCGGCGTCGAGCATGCCGAGGCCGACGAACCCGCCGTGCATGGGTTCGTGGCCGGAGCCGCCACCCGAGATGAGGGCGACCTTGCCGGAATCCTTGGCCTCGCGGCGGTAGATGACGCGGTTGTCGTGATCGATGCGGACGTTGTCGTCGGACGCCTCGATGCCCTTGAGTGCATCAGCGATCACGCTGTCGGGGGAATTGATGAGTTTCTTCATGGCTGCTCCTGCGTCGTTGCGTGCACCCCCCATTATTCCACTCGCGCTGGGCCACCGGAAGGAGTGGGAGCAGGTACTTGGTAGACTGCGGTCGCACGGCCCCAAGCTTCGCGCGGGGCTTTATCCATGTAACGAAGGGGATCCGAGATGCCGAGTGTGGTGGTTGTCGGAGCGCAATGGGGCGACGAGGGCAAGGGCAAGGCGACGGACCAGCTGGGCGACAGCATCGACCTGTGCGTGCGCTACTCCGGCGGCAACAACGCCGGCCACACGCTGGTCGTCGGTGGCGAGAAGTTCGTCCTCCACCTCCTCCCGTCGGGCATCCTCAACAAGAACACCACCACCGTGATCGCCAATGGCGTCGTCGTCGACCTCGACGTGCTCGCCGGCGAGCTGCAGGTGCTCAAGGACCGCGGCGTCGACGTGCCGCATCCGTTCCTGTCGGCGAACGCGCACGTCATCACCGAGTACCACAAGGTGCTCGACAAGGTCACCGAACGCTTCCTCGGCAAGCGCAAGATCGGCACCACCGGCCGCGGCGTCGGCCCCTGCTACTCGGACAAGGTCAACCGCCTCGGCATCCGCATCCAGGACATCCTCGACGAGTCCATCCTGCGGCAGAAGGTGGAGGCCTCGCTCGCGCAGAAGAACGAGTTGCTCGTCAAGGTCTACAACCGCCGCGAGATCGACGCGGAGGAGGTGGTGCAGTCGCTGCTCAAGCACGCAGATGCCATCCGCCCCTACATCATCGATTCGGGCCGCTACATCAATGACGCCCTCGACGAGGGCAAGGTCGTGCTCTTCGAGGGCGCGCAGGCGCACCACCTCGACGTCGACCAGGGCACCTACCCCTACGTGACGTCGTCCAACCCCACCGCCTCCGGGGCGACGACGGGCGGCGGCGTCGGCCCCACCCGCATCGACCGCGCCATCGGCATCGCGAAGGCCTACACCACCCGCGTCGGCGAGGGCCCCTTCCCGACGGAGCTGTTCGACGAGGACGGTGACAAGCTGCGTGAGATCGGCGGCGAGTTCGGCGCCACCACCGGCCGCCCCCGTCGCTGCGGCTGGTTCGACGCGTTGCTCGTGGAGCAGGCCTGCAAGATCAACGGCTTCACCGACGTGTTCCTCACCAAGCTCGACATCCTCAGCGGCTGGGACAAGATCCCCGTGTGCGTCGCCTACGAGGTCGACGGCGTGCGCCACGACGTGATGCCCATGACGCAATCGGACTTCCACCACGCCAAGCCCGTCTACGAGTACCTCGACGGCTGGCACGAGGACATCTCCGGCGCCCGCCACTTCGAGGACCTCCCCGAGAAGGCCCAGGCCTACGTCCACCGCCTCGAGGAGCTCATCGGCTGCCGCATCAGCGGCATCGGCGTCGGCCCGGGCCGCGAGCAGTCGGTCGCGATCCACGACCTGATCTGACGTGCGCCTCAAGCCCCTCGTCGTCGCGCTGGTCGCGCTGATCACCGTGTTCATGATCGGCACGGTGGCCATCGCCATCACGCAGGACAACATCGGCTGGGGCTGGTGGTGGGCCGTCCCGCTGGGCGGCGCCTTCATCCTGGCCATCATCGGCTTCCGCGTGATCATCCAGCGCTCGCAGGAGGCTGCGGATCGCGCGGACCGCGAGTTCGACGCCCGCGAAGAACGCTAGAGCCAACGGCAGCACCCCCGACCGTGGAGAAGCAGCGACTGGACTGGGCGGATCTCGCCAAGGCGGCCGCCGTCGTGCTGGTGGTGCTC
>DURG01000067.1 GCA_012837465.1 Propionibacterium sp.
CTCGCAGACGTCCACCACCGGGGTGATGGTGGCGCTGCTGGAGCCGATCACCGGCTCTGCGCTGGCCTTCCTGGTGCTGGGGGAGCGGCTGACCCCGGCGGGGCTGCTCGGCGCGGTGCTGCTGCTGTCGGCGGTGGTGCTGTCTACTCGCCGGGCGGCTGGGTCCGCTTCAGGTGCAGGCGGAGGTGGGGCTCGAGGTCATGGGCCACGCCGGCCACCGTCCAAGCGCCCGGGAGTTCTTCGACGATCGACGTGACGCCGGCGTCGGAGATGCCGCAGGGCACGATGTTGCCGAACCGCTCGGCTGAACTCAGCACGTTGAGCGCGAAGCCGTGCAGGGCGGTGCGCTTGGTGACGCGTACCCCGATGGCGCAGATCTTGCGCTCGGGCCGAACCCCATCCGCAGCCAACCAGACGCCGGTGCGGCCCTGAACCCGGCCGGACTCGATGCCGTACTGAGCGAGCAGGTCGATGACCGCTGCCTCCATGGCGCGCACGTGGTCGACGACGCCCACCCCGTCGGGGAGGTGCACGATGGGGTAGCCGACGAGCTGGCCCGGCCCGTGGTAGGTGATCTCGCCGCCGCGGTCTACGGCGACGACGGGAGCGCCGTCCTTCGGGTAGTCGCTTGGCTTGGTCCGTCGTCCGGCCGTGTAGACGGGCGGGTGCTCGACGTAGATGACATGCCCGGGGCGTTCGCCGGCGGCGACGGCGGCGTGCACCTCGCGTTGGTGGTCCCAGGTCTCCTGGTAGTCGCTGAGGATGTGGTCGTCGACCCCGCGGTATTCAAACGTCAGCACCCCGCGATTCTATGCCGGTCCACGTCGAAGCGCGCGAGCGTTGTGGTGCCGCTGGTTGCGTTGCTTGACTGGACGCGCTGTGTGGCGCGCCAATGGTGGTTGCTTCCTCGCCAACGCCTATCTCTCCTCGCCAACGCCTATCTCTCCCTGCCAACGAGGATTCGTCGGCGCCAACGCAGATTCGTCTCCGCCCGCCAACTTGCTCCTCGCCACCGATATATCGCCGGCGAGGAGGCGGATGGGTGGCTCGGAGAAATGGGCGTTGGCGCGGAGACAGATCGTTGGCGCCGTGGCGGTCAGCGGTGGCGACTACGAAGGGTGGGCGGGGGAGGTGGGGCTCACCGGCCGGTCAGATCAGGCTTGCGACCCAGGTGAACAGCGGTGCCAGCAGGAGGGCTGGCAGGAGGTCGCCGACGGGGATCTGCTTGAGGCCCAACAGGCGGATGCCCAGGCCGAGGAGGATGACGCCGCCGACCGCGGTCAGCGCGTCGACCTGGGCGACGGTGAGCACGTCGCCGGCGAAATAGCCCAGCGCGGTCAGCGAGCCCTGGATGACCGCCACTGCGCCCGCAGATGCGAGGACGCCCCAGCCGAGCGTCGAGGCGAAGGCCATGGCGGCGAACCCGTCGAGGGTGGCCTTGACCAACAGCTGGTCGGCGCCGCGGCCGAGGCCGTCGGAGATGGAGCCAAGGATGGTGAGGGGGCCCACGCAGAAGACGAGGGTGGAGATCACCAGGCCGTCGACGAAGCGGTTCTCGTCGCCTGCGCCCCCGAATCGCGAGCGGATCCAGCCCGCGCCCTGCTCCAGGCGGTCCTCGACGCGGAGCCAGGAGCCCAGCAGCGTGCCGACGAGAAGGGAGGCGAGCACGACGATCATCGCGGCCTTGCCGACCTCGGCGGAGAGCGCCTCGCTGGTCATCGCGATGACGGAGAAGCCGCCCAGCACGATGGTGAACAGGCCGAGGACGGAGGTGACGGTCTCCTTGGTGCGCTCGGGGATGCGGTTGCCGAGCGCCAGGCCGATGAGGGCTCCGACGACGACGGTGATGACGTTGACGACCGTCCCGATCCCGATGAACACGCCGTCATCAAACCAGACGCAAAGACCCCCGGCCAAGGCCGGGGGTCTTCGTCTCAATCAGTCGATTCCCGAGCGCCCACGAGGAGCGAGCGGGGGTATCGAGGGATCAGATGCCGAACTCACCGCCGAAGTCGCCGTCCTCGAGGCGCTCCTTGATGGCGGAGAGGAAGCGGGCCGCGACCGCGCCGTCGATGAGACGGTGGTCGTAGCTGAGCGAGAGGTACATCATGTGGCGCACCGCGATGGACTCCTGGCCGAACTTGTCCTCCACGACAACGGGGCGCTTCACGAGCGCGCCGGTGCCGAGGATCGCGACCTCGGGCTGGTTGACGATCGGGGTGTCGAAGAGCGTGCCGGCCGAGCCGTAGTTCGTGATGGTGAAGGAACCACCGCTGAGCTCGTCCGGGCCCACCTTGCTGTCGCGGGTGCGCGAGGCCAGGTCGGCGATCTTCTTGGCCAAGCCGGTGAGGTTGAGGTCCCCGGCGTTCTTGATGACGGGCACCAGCAGGCCGCGCTCGGTGTCGACGGCGATGCCGACGTGCTCACCATCTGCGTAGGTCATGGTGCCGGCCTCGGTGTCGATCGTGGCGTTCACGACGGGGAACTGCTTGAGCGCCTCCGTGGTGGCCGCGACGATGAACGGCAGGTACGACAGGGATGCGCCGTTGCGCTTCTTGAAGTCGTCCTTGACCTGGTTGCGGATGTGGCTGATCGCCGTGAGGTCGACCTCGACGGTGGCGGTGAGCTGTGCCGAGTTCTGCAGCGAATCGACCATGCGCGTGGCGATGACCTTGCGGAGGCGCGAGAGCTTCTCCGTCTTGCCACGGACCTGCTCAGCGGCGGGGGCCTCCTTGGGGGCGTCCGACTTGGCCGCGGGGGCCGCGTCAGCCTTCTTCTCCTCGGCGGGGGCCTTCTTGGCCGCGTCGGCGGCCTCGATGACGTCCTGCTTGCGGATGCGGCCACCGACGCCGGTGCCCTTGACCGAGGCCAGGTCGACGTTGTGCTCCTTGGCGAGCTTGCGCACCAGCGGCGTCACGTACGTGCCGTCACCGGAAGCCTCGGCAGCGCGGCGGGCCACGGCGGCCTCGACGGCGGGGGAGTGCTCGGCCTTCGGCTCTTCCTTCTTGGGCTCGGCCTTCGGCTCTTCGGCCTTCGGCTCTTCGGCCTTCGGCTCTTCCTTCTTCGGCTCTTCCTTTACGGGCTCCGGCTCGGGCTCGGGCTCGGGCTCGGGCTCCGGCTCGGGGTCGGGCTGGGACTCCTCGGTCTGCGCGGACTCGTCGCCGACGATGGCGAGGACGTCGCCGACCTCTGCCGTCTCGTCCTCCTCGAAGCGGATCTCGAGCAGCGTGCCGGCCACGGGGCTGGGGATCTCGGTGTCGACCTTGTCGGTCGAGACCTCGAGCAGCGCCTCGTCGACCTCGACGGCGTCACCCACGGCCTTCAGCCAGCGCGACACGGTGCCCTCGGTGACGGACTCACCCAGTGCCGGGAGGGTCACCTCGGTGCCGGATGCTGCGCCACCACCGGATGCGGGCTTCGTCTCGGGCTCGTCGGCGGGGGGAGCGGACTCGACCGGCTCCTCCTCGGCAGCCTCGTCCTCGGGCTGCGGCTCCGGCTCGGCCTCCTCGGCCGGCTCTTCCGCAGGTTCGTCGGAACCGGCGGACTCGTCGGCGTCGCCGACGATCGCGAGCACGTCACCGACCTCCGCGGTGTCGTCCTCCTCGAAACGGATCTCGAGCAGGGTGCCCGAAACGGGACTGGGAATCTCGGTGTCGACCTTGTCGGTTGAGACCTCGAGCAACGGCTCGTCGGCCTCGACAGTGTCTCCGACCGCCTTCAACCAGCGAGAAATGGTGCCTTCCGTTACGGATTCGCCCAGTGCTGGGAGGGTGACTTCGGTTGACATGTGAGTGTGGCTCCTTTGCGTACCGCGTGATTGTCCTCAGCCTATATGGCATTCAGTCATGCGCGTGCAGTGGTCGACCAGCGAGAGACCAATTTGCCTCCGCAATCGCCTCACTGAGCGTGGGGTGGGGGTGGACGATTCCTGCGACGTCCTCCGGAGTGGCCTGCCAGCCCACCATGAGGGCACCCTCGGCGATGAGTTCCCCGACGTCCTCGCCGATGAGGTGCACCCCGACGATCGGCCCGTCGGGGGAGCGGACCAGCAGCACGTTGCCGCTGTCGCGGGTGCCCGGCGCGCGCAGGATGCGGCTGCGTCCGTTGCCGGCCAGCGAATAATCCTTGCACTCAGTGTTCGGGCCGGCCTGCTCTGGCGTGAGCCCGACCGAGGCGACCTGCGGGTGCGAGTAGGTGATTCGTGGCAGGTCGGAATCCTTGGGCAACGTGGGGCGGTGGGGGTGGAGGCCCTGCAACTGCGCGACCCGTTCGGCCAGGAAAACGCCGTGGGCGTAGCCGCGGTGGGCCAGCTGAGGCCCAGCGACCACGTCGCCGGCCGCGTAGACGCCCCTGGCGCGGGTCTGGAGGGTGTCATCGACGACGACGTGGCCGCCGTCCGCGACCTCGATGCCTGCCTCCTCGAGGCCCAGGCCCTCCGTGTTCGGGCGCCGGCCGACGGCGACCAGCAGAACGTCGGCGGTGAGCTCCTCCTCGCCGAGCCGGCCGGTGACGCCGCCGTCGATGCGCAGCCCGGTCAGCTTGGTGCCGGTGCGCACGTCGACGCCGCGGCTCATGAGCTCCGCCTTGAGGATGCTGGCATGCGTGGGCTCCTCCGTCGGCAACAGCCGGTCCATCGCCTCGACGAGCGTGACGCGGACCCCGAGGTCTGCCCACATGGAGGCGAACTCCACGCCGATCACGCCGCCGCCCAGCACGATGGCCGACGACGGGAGTGCGTCGAGCCGGAGGGCGTGGTCGCTGGTGAGGATGTGTTCGCCGTCGACGGGAAGGCCCATCGTGACGGGGGAGGCGCCGGTGGCCACGACCACCGCGCGGGCGTCGTAGCGGGCGTCGCCGACCCGGATGCCCGGGCCGTCATCGGCGAGGTCCAGGCGGCCGCGTTCGCGCACGACTGTGATGCCACGCGCGGCGATGAGCCCCTCCAGGCCCTTGTGGAGGGGGGTGATGACCCCGTTGACGTAGCGCAACAGGGCCGGGACGTCGGTGTCGCCCAACGTGGCGCCGATGCCGAACGCGTCGGCCTTGGCGACGGTGCGGCGGACCTTCGCGGCCTGGAGCCACGCCTTGGCGGGGATGCAACCGCGGTGCAGGCAGGTGCCGCCGACGGGCTGGTCGTCGAACATCGCCACGCGCAGGCCCAGTTGCGCGGCGCGCAGCGCACACGCGTAGCCGGCGGAGCCGGCACCCAGGATGGCCAGGTCGAACTGGTGGGTCATGGAGCCAGTGTTGCACGTCCTGGCAGGCCGGGCGCCACGTCGTTTCGCGCACTCGGCATAATGGCTGTCGTGGGTTGGTTCAGCCGGAAGAAGAAGCAGGCGGAGGTCGCGCGCGCCTCGAAGCAGGTACCGGACGCCCTGCGCGACCACCTGAGCCACTTCGTGACCACCCGCCGCGGTGTCGAGGCGTGGGTGGAGCAGCCCACGTCGTTCAACCCGCCGTCGATCCTGCTCGTGGCTGCAGACGGTGAGTCGACCAGGCGCGGGCTGCCCAGTGCCGAGTACGGCTACCACTTCGCCGACGAGCACGAGATCCCGTGCTACGACGCCGGTGTGGTGCCGTACCCGAAGCGCATGCGCCAGTACGGGCTCGAGGCCAAGCGCGCCCGGCGCGCCGAGGGCCGTTAGCCCTCAGCCAACTGTGAGGCGAGCGCGACCAGGGTGCGCACGCCGACGCCCGTGCCGCCCTTGGGCGTGTGGCCGTAGGCCTCCTCCGGGTTGTCCGCAGTGCCCGCGATGTCCAGGTGGGCCCAGCCGATGCCCTCGGGCACGAACCGCTCCAGGAAGGCGCCCGCGACGAGCGCGCCGCCCCAACGGCTGGTGCCGCCCGAGCGCATGTCCGCCACGGTGGACTTGATCTGGTTGCGGGTGTGCTCGGTGATCGGCAGTTCCCAGAAGTCCTCGCCGGCCGCCTCGGCGGCGTCGAGGAGGAGGTCCGAGGTCTCCTCGCCGTTGGTCATCAGGCCGCTGGTGCGCAGGCCGAGCGCGACCATGCAGGCTCCGGTGAGGGTGGCGACGTCGACGATGAGATCGGGCTGGTCCTGCCCGGCGCGGGCGATGGCGTCGGCCATCACGAGGCGGCCCTCGGCGTCGGTGTTGTAGTTCTCCACGGTCTGGCCGTCAAACATGGTGAGCACGTCGCTGGAGCGGTAGGAGGTGCCCGACGGCAGGTTCTCGGCCATGGCGGCGTAGGCGGTGACCTTGACCTTCAGGCCAGCGGCGGCGATCGCCTGCACGGCGGCGATGACCGCGGCGGCGCCCGACATGTCGAACTTCATGCCGGCCATCTGGCCTGCGGGCTTGATGTCGAGGCCACCGGAGTCGAACGTGATGCCCTTGCCGACGAGTGCCAGGTGCGCCTTGGCGCCGCGCGGGGCATACGACATGCGCACGAGGCGCGGCTTGCGGGACGAACCGCCGCCGACGGCGAGGATGCCGCCGTAGCCGCCCTTCTCGAGCGCCTTGTCGTCGAGGATCTCGACGGCGACCTTCTGCTCCTTGAGGGCGGCGCGGGCCGCC
This sequence comes from Propionibacterium sp., assembly GCA_012837465.1. Lineage (GTDB taxonomy): Bacteria > Actinomycetota > Actinomycetes > Propionibacteriales > Propionibacteriaceae > Arachnia. The sequence goes on from DURG01000067.1 coordinate 6,537, forward strand.
TCGGCGAAGGTCTCGGGGTAGAGGAGGTTCGGGGGAGTGTTGGTCCAGTTGCGGGCCTGGCACACGGCCTCGGCGATCACGCGGGCCAGCTCGACGGCGGCCTTCGCCTCGGCGTTGGCCACGGGCGACACGAGGGTCACCGCTGCGACGGCGCGGGGATCTGCCTCGGCCTTGATGGCCGAGAAGCGGTAGGCGCCGAGCAGGGCTCCCTCGCCGGCCGCCTGGATCAGTTCGGGATCCGACAACTCCAGGGAGACGGCGACGGCGAGGCCCTCGACGTCCTCCAACGCGGCGACCTTGCGCAGGCCGCTGCCGACCGCGTTGCGCACGCCGTCGGGGGTCACGTCGGCGTCGCCGAGGCCCACCACGAGGATGCGGGTGCCATCCACGCCAGGCAGGGAGGTGACGGTGCCTTCCTTTGCGCCGGCGCCCATGGCGGTGGCCATGGCGGCGATGGAGGTACCGAACGCCTTCTGGTAGGCCTTGTCCAGGTCAGGGACCGTGCCGACGAGGGCAGGTTCGTCCTGGTTGATGGTGGCCATGCCGAGCAGCACCGCATCGGTGCGCTTCGGAAGCGAGGTGGACAGGTTCAGGTTCGGGCACAGTTCAGTCACGCCTGCCAGCCTAGCCAACGCAGGCGGTTGCGCCATGGGCTGCTACCTTGTCCCGCATGAAACGTGCTGGGCTCTGGGCCTTCGTGGTGGCCGGGATCGCCGTCATCATCTGGGGCGTGACGTCCTGGGTGTCGCCGGCCATGACGTGCCGTGGGGTCGAGATGGGCCCGGGCGACACCTGCGAGGTGTCGAGCCGTGACAACGTGCACACCGGCGAGGTGCAGACCTATGAGCAGCGGCGCGCGGTGGCGCGCAGCCAGGTGCCCTACGCCGTCGCGACGGGGCTGGGCATGACCGGCTTCGGCCTCTGGCTGCTGCGCCAGGATCGCCAAGCAGTCAGGGATTGAGCGACATCGGGCCGTACACGAGGCGGTCCTCCTCGTAGAGGCTCACCTCCGAGACGCCGTGGTCGAGGAGGTCCTCGAAGAACATCGTGAGCCACTCCTCGGCGGCCGGTTGGCTGTCGAAGGATTGGGCCAGGCCTGCGGCGTCGAGGTCGCCCTCGGCGTAGGTGCCCGCGGTGGGCTGCCAGCGGTAGCTCATGGAGTTGCCTCTCAGATGGGGTCGCCGCGCTTGACGCGCGGACCGGGCTGACGGAACCGTCGGATCATCAGGGAGCGGTTGAACATGTAGACCAGCAAGCCGCGGGTCGGCTCGTTGGGATGGCGCTCGGCGAGCAGCTTCTTGAAGCCGCGCCACATGATCCACACGTTGATGATGGTGATCAGCAGCAGGACCCACAGGCCCATGGCGATCGTGCTCGACAGCACCGGGTCGCCCATGGTGATCATCACGCCGGCCATGACCAGGATCATCGCCGGGAGCATGAACTCGGCCACGGTCCAGCGGGTGTCCACGTAGTCGCGGACCAACTGGCGGGCAGGCGAGTTCTCGGTGCGCTCCCAGGCATCCATGCGGGCCTCCTGGCGTGCGCGGGCATCCGCCTTTCGCTGCTGCTTGGGGGTCAGCGTGGGGTGGAGGCGCTCCATACGGGCGGCCTCCGCCTGACGACGGCTGGGCGTGGCGCCCTCCTTGCGGCGGATCTTGACCTTCTCCGGCACCGGCTCGACGGTGGGCTCGGCCACCTCGGCCGGGCGTGGCGTGCGATCGACCTTGGTCTGCGCGGCCTTCTCTGCCTTCTCGGCTGCCTTGGCGCCCTTGGGGGTCAGAGTCGACATCTGGTCGGTCGACTTCGTCTGCTTGCGCTCGTATGGGCGGAACAGGGCCACGGTGCACGGTCCTTCTGAATCGGGGGTCGGCGGCCCATCATACCGGCAGGCCAGTGTCGGTTCAGGGTGCACTCAGGGGTAACTGGGGCCCCGCGCGCGTCATAAGCGCGCTAACCTCATGGTTGAACACCGCACGTTCCTGGAAGGACACCTCGTGGCCAGCATTTTTGAACGCATCGCTCTGGTCTTCCGGTCGAAGGCCAACAAGGCGCTCGACAAGTACGAAGATCCGCGCGAAACCCTTGACTACTCGTACCAGAAGCAGCTCGAACTGCTGCAGAACGTCCGCCGCGGCGTGGCCGACGTGGCCACCAGCCGCAAGCGTGTTGAGCTGCAGGCCTCGAAGCTGAACTCCGAGGTGGAGCGGCTGCAGTCCGCCGCCCAGCGCGCGCTCGAGTCGAACCGCGAGGACCTGGCGCGCGAGGCGCTGACCCGCAAGGCCGGCCTCGCGTCGCAGCTCGACGACCTCCAGGCCCAGCACGCACAGCTGCAGGGCGAGGAGGAGAAGCTGGTGCGCGCGAGCTCCCGCCTGCAGGCCAAGGTCGACGCGTTCCGCACGCGCAAGGAGACCATCAAGGCCACGTACTCCGCGGCCGAGGCCCAGACGCGCATCAACGAGGCCTTCACCGGCATCTCGGAGGAGATGAGCGACGTCGGCCTCGCCATCCAGCGCGCCGAGGACAAGACCCTGCAGCTGCAGGCCCGCGCATCCGCCGTCGACGAGTTGCTCGCCACGGGCGCCCTGGAGGATCCCACCGGCACCGTCCGCGACGACATCACTCGCGAGCTGGACGCCCTTGCCTCAGATTCCTCCGTCGAGAACGAGTTGGCCCGCATGAAGGCCGAACTCACCGGCGGCCCCGCCGCCCGCCCCGAGCTCCAGGCCGGCCCCGACGGGGTGGACGCTCCGCAGGCTGACGTGCCGCAGGGTGAGGGTGAGGAGCCGCGGTCATGATCGTGCGCATCATGGGACACGGGCAGTGGGTGCTCGAGCCCGAGCACCTCATCGAGCTCAACGAACTTGACCGCGCCCTCGAGGAAGCCGTCGAACGCGGCGATCAGGAGGCCCTCTCCAGCGCGCTCACCGCGCTCAGCGAGGGCGTTCGCCGCTTGGGCGTCGAGGTCCCCGACGACGTGATCGCAGAGTCGGACCTCGTGCTCCCGGACACCGATGCCAGCCTCGACGAGGTGCGCGAACTGCTGGATTCCACCAGCGAGTACTACGGGATCATCCCGGACGCCGACGAGGAACTGGCGGAAGAGGACGAGGAGTCCACCGCCCTGTGAGGGTGGTCGTTGCCACCGATGCGCTCGCGGGGCTGAGCCCCCGCGCCGCATCGGAAACCATCGCGCGCGCCTTCGCAGATCGTGGCGCACAGGTCGCCGTCGTCCCCCTGGGCGTCGACGGCGAGCACCTCGCGGCAGCCGCACGGGCCGCCGCTCCCGCTGCGGTGTTCAGCGTCGCCCACACCTCGCAGGAGGCGGGCGACGCCCTGGCGGGAGCGGCTCCGGGGGATGACACCACGTATGTCCTGGACCTCACCAGCGCTCGGGTCGACGACCTCGGCCGCGGACTGTTCCCACCCTTCGGGGACGATCCCGCTGGGGCGCTGCTTGCCGCCCGTGCCGCGTGGGAGGGGCGCACGCTGGTGGCGCTCGTCCCGGATGCCGCGCAGTCGCGCCCGCTCACCGGCCTCGACGGCCACGCCTCGACGGTGCTGCGCGAGGCGGGCGCCACGCTGCAGGAGATCCTCACCTTCGATGCGGCCGCCGAGCGCTGGGCAGCAGACCTCGGCCTGACGTCCGGCCCCGGTGCCGGCGCGGCGGGAGGTCTCGGCCTGCTGATCCAGGCGCTGGGTGGCCGCGTCGTCGACCCGCTGACCTGGCTGGGGGAGCAGTTCGGCCTCGAGCGGACGCTCGGGCAGGCAGACCTCATCGTGACCGGCGCCGAGTGGCTGGACTTCCATGCCCGCGGCGGCCCCGTCGTGCAGCAGGTCGTGGCTTGGGGCGAGGGCGCGTTGCGCCCCGTCATCGCCATCAGCGGGCGTAACTTCATCTCCTCCCGCGAGCTGCGCATCGCCGGCTTCGAGGAGGCCTACGCCCTCAAGGACGGGCCGGGGAAGGACCCCGCGACACCGGAGGAGCTGGCGTCCGGGGCCGCCCGCGTGGCCACGTCGTGGCGCTGGTGATGGACTTGCCCCTTGGGACTGCGGCCACTCCGGCGTAGACTCATGCAAGCTCGTTGAACCAACCACTTGGAGATAAGTCGTGACCGATACCCAGACCACCCCCGGCGTCGTGCTGACCGACGTCGCCGTCCAGAAGGTGCGCTCGCTGCTCGAGTCGGAGGGCCGTGACGACCTGTCGCTGCGCATCGCCGTGCAGCCCGGCGGCTGCTCGGGCCTGCGCTACCAGCTCTACTTCGACGACCGTGAGCTCGACGGCGACGTCGAGACCGATTACGACGGCGTCAAGGTCGTCACCGACAAGATGAGTGCCCCGTACCTCAGCGGCGCTTCCATCGATTTCATGGACACCATCCAGCAGCAGGGTTTCACCATCGACAACCCGAACGCTTCCGGTTCCTGTGCTTGTGGCGACTCGTTCCACTGACCGAGCCGTATAGCACCTTCGCGCGAGTCGCGCGATTCTACGCCACCCCGCTGGAGACAGAACACCCGGGGTGGCGTTTATACGTTAAGGTGGCTCCCAGCAGTGAATGGCCCCTGCTCTACGAACGTGGATTCTGGGGGCCGACAGGGAAAAACGGAAGGGCAACTTGTGAGTGGCAATACTGCGCCGTCGAGACGATGGGTCCGAGGCCTCCTTGCAGCGGCAGCGTCGCTGGGCCTGGTGACTCTGACCGCGTGCTCCGGCTCGGGTGCCCGACTGGGACTTCCCGAGGCGGCCACCGAGCAAGCGCCAGCCATGGGCAACCTCTGGCTCGGTGCGTGGATCGCATCGTTCGCAGTGGGTGGCCTTGTCTGGGGCCTCATCATCTGGGCGATCATCCGGTACCGCCGCCGTGAGGGCGACGCCCCCGCGCCGCGGCAGACGACCTACCACCTGCCGCTGGAACTGCTGTACACGCTCGTGCCGTTCCTGATCGTCGGTGTGCTGTTCTTCTACACGGTCAAGGCGCAGGACACCATGATCGATCAGGAGACCGAGCCCGATGTGGTCATCAACGTCATCGGGCAGAAGTGGTCGTGGACCTTCAACTACATGGAGGAGGACAACCCGGCCATCGGCACCAACGCCCACGAGATCGGCACCCTGGAGCGGATCCCGGACCTCTACCTCCCCGTCGACAAGCGCGTGCGGTTCAACCTGCAGTCCGCTGACGTCATCCACTCGTTCTGGGTGCCGTCCTTCTACTTCAAGCTGGACGTCATCCCCGGACACATGAACTCCTTCGATGCCACGCCCAACAAGCTCGGCACCTACGACGGCAAGTGCGCCGAACTCTGTGGTGAGTTCCATGCGCTGATGCTGTTCAAGGTCCACGTGGTCTCGGAGGACGAGTACAACGCCAAGGTTCTCGAACTGGCGGAGAACGGCAACGCCGGCGAGCGCAAGCTCGAGGCCGCCAAGCAGGCCGTCCTGCAGACCGCAGCCCCTGAGGAGCAGAAGTGAGTAGCGCGACCGTCACCGAACGCACCACCACCACCGACGCGCAGGCCGTGCCGTCGGCAGTCGAGACGCACCGCCTCGGCGCGAACATCATGAAGTACTTCACGACGACCGATCACAAGGTCATCGGCAACATGTACTTCGTCACGGCGTTCTTCTTCTTCCTGCTCGGCGGCATCCTGGCCCTCGGCATCCGCGCCGAGCTCGCCGCCCCGGGCATGGACTACATGAACTACGAGACGTTCAACCAGTTCTTCACCATGCACGGCACGATCATGCTGCTGATGTTCGCCACCCCGATGTTCTCGGGCTTCGCGAACGCGATCCTGCCGCTGCAGCTGGGCGCCCCCGACGTGGCCTTCCCGCGCATGAACGGTTACGCCTTCTGGCTATACATGTTCGGCGCGATCATGGCCTGCACCGGCTTCGTGATGCCCGGCGGGGCCGCCAGCTTCGGTTGGTTCGCCTACGCCCCGCTCTCGAACTCGATCCACTCGCCGGGCATCGGCCATGACCTCTGGATCATGGGCCTGTACCTGCTTGGCCTGTCGTCGATCC